>JANOKK010000308.1:0-3559 GCA_031419255.1 Betaproteobacteria bacterium | reverse complement strand
GACTGGAAGGCACCCGATTTCGAAGCGGCGCGCGGTGTCGCAGAAGAGGAAATCAATTACACCGCCGAGCTTGCCGCCACTTTCCCGGTCGAGGTTTGGATCACGGTCACGCGCGCGCCGGGCAGCGACGGTATCATCGACGAAAAATACAATCAGTACGAGCGCCTGATGATCGGCGCGCACAAACTCTAAGGAACCTCTGATCAAGTCCAATGTGAATGTGGTTCGACAAGCCATCGCCCGCTGCATCGGGCTCTGGCGCTCAGGCTCCCTAAAGCAATGCGCCGCCCATTGCCTGTCTACACGCCGAGCAAATCCACTTCAAATAACAACGTCGCATTCGGCGGAATGACGCCACCTGCACCGCGCGCACCATAGCCCAATTCCGGCGGAATGACCAGACGCCGCGTGCCACCAATTTTCATCCCGGCGACACCTTCGTCCCAACCGCGAATCACTTGTCCGCCACCGAGCGAAAACTGGAAAGGCTCGCCGCGGTCTTTGCTTGAATCGAACTTGGCCCCCACTGCACCATTGTTGTAAAGCCAGCCGGTGTAATGCACCGACACTAAATTGCCGCGTTGCGCTTCTGCGCCGCCGCCGGTAACGGTGTCTTCAAACTGCAAGCCGCTTGGTGTGGTGTTCATAAACTGCCTTTCGGTGTGAGTCGGTGGGAAGATTGTTGCCTGATTCAACCTGAATCCGGTGCCATTCTAACCGGCGGCTGGAACAACTTGCCGCGCGCGTTCGAGAGCACCCGCGTGAACGTCACCAGCATACCGGCCGTCGCACCCCAGATATAGCGCCGCCCGAATGGAATCGCGTAGTACTGGCGCATGCGCCCTTTGTACATCGCCGATTCGAGCCGATGATTTTCGGGTTGGACAAGAAAATCCAGTGGCACTTCAAAACACTCCTCGACCTCGGTTGGATCGGGTCGATATTCTACTGGCGGCGCCAACCAGCCCACTACCGGCGTGATGAGATAGCCGGTGCCGGTCGTGTAACGCGGGATACTGCCGATGAGTGTAATGCGCTTCACATCGACACCGGTCTCTTCACCGGTTTCGCGCAACGCCGTGTGTTCCACCGATGCGTCATGCGCTTCGACACGACCGCCAGGAAAACTGATCTGGCCGGCATGATCGGTGAGATGCGCGGTGCGCTGCGTAAACAAAACCGTCGGCCCTTCCGACCGATCAATCACCAGAATCAACACAGCGGCAGCTTTGAGCGCATGTTGCGATGCGGCCTGGTTGTGCAACCCATCGGCGTCACCATCATCCGAAAAACCCGCGTCGCTGTTCTGACCCACGCCATGTGGCTGTGCCAACCAATTCGCGAGCGTTGCGCGATCAATTTTTCCTTCACTCTCGGTTCCGACCCAGCACACATCATCTTTTGGTAGCATCGAAACATTATAAACGTGGAGGATTTCAATCATGATCGTATACGACTACTTCCGCTCCTCCGCTGCATTTCGTTTGCGCATCGCGCTAAATCTGAAGGGTTTGGTGCCTGAGCGACGCTACATCCATCTCGCCAACAACCAGCACCGCACTGCCGAATATCGCGCGGTGAATCCGCAAGGCTTGGTGCCATACATGATCGACGACGACGGCTTCGAATTGTCGCAATCGCTCGCAATTATCGAATACCTGGATGAAATGCATCCCAAACCGCCATTGATGCCGGCAGATGCGAAACTGCGTGCGTTTGCAAGACGTGTCGCGCAAATCATTGCCTGCGACATTCACCCCGTAAACAACAAGCGCATCCTCGACAAACTCACCGATGACTTTCAAGTTGGCGATAGCGTAAAGACAAAGTGGTACTGCGGCTGGATCAATGAAGGTTTCGTCGCACTGGAGAAAATACTGGAAAAACGCCAGGTGCAAAGCGCATTCTGTGTTGGCGAAACGCCAACGATTGCCGACATCTGCCTGATCCCGCAGGTGGCCAATGCAAACCGTTTCAAATGCGCGCTAGACCCTTTTCCGCGCATCGTCGGCATCTACCACCACGCGATGAAGCTATCGGCATTTCACGATGCCCAGCCGTCTAAGCAGCCGGACTTCCCAAGCATAGAAAAATCACTAGTGTCCCAATGTTTTCACGAGAGATGTTGATAAGTTGATGAATTGTTTGTGGAAACCTACGATTTTGGCTGGTCTCGATTTGAATTTTGAAGCGCAGACTTTGAGCTTTTTGCGGACATCCGCGAAGGGTTCCCATGCATCAAGGCATGCTCGTGTTTGCGCAGGTCATGGCCCATCTGCCGGTCACCACTTTTCGGCGCTGTGTCGCAACGCATCGGGGCGACCACAAGGTGCAGGCTTTCTCCTGTCTCGATCAGTTCTTCGCGATGGCCTTCGCACAATTGACCGCACGCGAGTCGCTGCGCGACATCGAAGTCAACCTGCGTGCGCAGTCGGCACGGCTGTATCACATGGGCTTTCGCAGCAAAACGGTTTCGCGCAACACCCTGGCCAATGCGAACGCGACCCGGCCTTGGCAGATCTACGCAGACTTCGCGCAACACTTGATCGGTATCGCCCGCCCGTTGTATGCCAACGATCCACTCGGCAACGAATTCAAATCCCTGATGGGGGCGACGGTCTACGCGCTGGATTCGACCACGATCGATCTTTGCCTGTCGCTGTTTGCTTGGGCACCGTTCCGCGCCACCAAGGCGGCCATCAAGCTGCACACGCTGATCGACCTGCGTGGATCGATCCCGAGCTTCATTCACATCAGCGACGGCAAGATGGCCGATGTCCGGGTGCTCGATTGGCTCTCGGCGCAAGGCTTGATCGAGGCCGGTGCCTACTACGTCATGGACAAGGCCTACGTCGATTTCGCCAGACTGTATCGGCTGAACACGGCCCGCGCTTTCTTTGTCACCCGTGCCAAAGACAACCTGCAATGCGAAACCGTGGGGCGGACGGCGGTCAACACCCTCACAGGCTTGCGCAGCGATCATCGGATACGGCTCACCGGCGCAGTCTCTTGCAAGCGTTATCCGGACATACTGCGCCGTGTGGTCTATTTCGACGAAGATACCGGCAAGACATTCGAATTCCTGACCAACAACCTGTCGCTGCCCGCGCTGACCATCTGCGCGCTGTACAAGCAGCGTTGGCAGGTCGAGTTGTTCTTCAAATGGATCAAGCAGCACTTGCGCATCAAGTCGTTCTTCGGCACCAGCGAGAATGCGGTCAAGACACAGATCTGGGTCGCCATTTCTACCTATGCGCTGATCGCGATCGTCAAGAAACGGCTGCACTTAGATCATTCCCTGCACGAAATCTTGCGCGTGTTGAACCTGAACATGTTCGAAACCACACCAATACCCGCCTTGCTCAAGCCCTCTTTCGAACCAGACCAACCAATCAACCCTCCAACCCAGGGACACTTGTTCTAAACGTTGGGACACTAGTGGTGATTTTTAATGAAACTCAAGCATTGGCGAGACTTTTCAGGCATTTATTGCCTGCGAGCCGCGCCAGTGCTTGTTCCGCATCTTTATTTTTTATCGTTCAACCCCAACGTCCGATGC
>JANOKK010000307.1:0-4927 GCA_031419255.1 Betaproteobacteria bacterium | reverse complement strand
AAGTTTGTCGGCTTCACCATTTGCTATGCCTTCATGCAGGCAACGGGCATGGTGAACGACCATTTGACGAGTTGTTTTCGCTATGCAAGTGTCAATAAGTGACTAAACGCAAGCGCCAAATTGCCATTGCACCACCCGCCGCAGTGATGGCGATCTCGGGCGCATTGTCGCGATTCTTTAAGCTGGAAGCCGCGGCCGGACTGTTGCTGATGGCTGCCGCAGTGCTCGCCTTTATCGTCAGCAATTCGCCACTCGAAAATTGGTACGCGCGGCTGCTCGATATGCCGGGGCAAGTGCGCCTCGGCCCGCTGAATATCGCCAAGCCGTTGCTACTCTGGATCAACGATTTCTGGATGGCGATTTTCTTCTTTCTGGTCGGCCTCGAAATCAAGCGTGAAGTTCTCGAAGGCAGCTTATCAACGCGGCAAACATTGCTGCTGCCGTGCATCGCCGCGCTCGGCGGCATGATGGTGCCGGCGATCATTTATGCGGCCTTGAACTGGCAGGATCCCGTGAGCATTCGCGGCTGGGCGATTCCCGCCGCGACCGACATCGCGTTTGCGCTCGGCGTGCTGATGCTGTTGGGTGATCGTGTGCCGGTGGCCTTAAAAGTATTTCTCGCGGCCGTCGCCATCGTCGATGACCTCGGTGCCATTGTCATCATCGCGATTTTTTATACCGCCGATCTCAACAGTATTTCACTGGCGCTTGCCTGCCTCGGTGGTGCGGCACTCATTGCCCTGAATCGAAGCGGATCAACCTCGATTCCGGCGTATGTGTTTGTCGGCATGTTTTTGTGGGTGTGCGTGCTGAAATCTGGCGTGCATGCAACCTTGGCCGGCGTCGTCACCGCACTCGCCATTCCCCTGCGCGGGGCCACACCCGATGCACCCAGTCCGGCACGAAAACTTGAACATGATTTGCATCCTCTGGTCGCCTACATCGTTTTGCCGATGTTCGCGTTTGCCAATGCCGGAGTCTCGCTGGCCGGTGTGGAATGGAAATCGCTCGCTCATCCGGTAACGATGGGAATTACTTTCGGACTTTTGTTCGGCAAAGTCATCGGCGTGTTTTCATCCTCATGGTTGGCCGTCAGATTGGGTTGGGCGACATTGCCGCAAGGGGCCGACTGGCGCGCCATGTTCGGCGTCGCGCTGCTTTGCGGTATTGGTTTTACGATGAGCCTTTTCATCGGCACGCTCGCATGGGAAGACGACGCCGAGCGCTTCGCTGTCGCCGTGCGGCTGGGCGTATTGGGCGGCTCCATCGCCTCCGCGTTGCTCGGTTACGCTTTTCTGCGCGCAGTTCTGCCACCGCGGTCGCGTTGAGTTACGACGCGATCATCATCGGTGCCGGTGCAGCCGGCATGATGTGCGCCATTGAAGCCGGGCGGCGCGGCAGATCGGTGTTGTTGATCGACCACTATCACAAGCTCGGCGAAAAAATTCGCATCTCCGGCGGTGGGCGCTGCAATTTCACCAACATTCATACCAAACCCGAAAATTTCATTTCCGGGAATCCGCATTTTTGCCGCTCCGCGCTTGCACGATTTACACCGCAGGATTTCATCAAGCGGGTTGATGCACATGGCATTGCGTATCACGAAAAAACGTTGGGTCAATTATTTTGCGACGACAGCGCGACCCAAATCATCAACATGCTGAAGCAGGATTGCGATCGCGCCGGCGTGCAATGGCGGATGCCTTGCACTATCACGAGTGTTGCTCGCGAGTCCGGACAATTCCGGGTGAAAACCGATCAAGGCGAATTTGACGCAAATGCACTTGTCATCGCCACCGGCGGACTATCGGTGCCAAAAATTGGCGCAACGCCGTTCGGCTACAAGGTTGCCGAGCAATTCGGATTGCTCATCATTCCGCCGCGCCCTGCTCTCGTACCCTTGAGTTTTGATCCTGAAAGCCTCGCAAAATTTGGCGATTTATCAGGGTTATCGCTCGATGCGGAAGTGTCGTGCCGTGGCGGCCGATTTCGCGAGAGTTTATTGCTCACGCATCGCGGATTGTCCGGCCCCGCGATCCTGCAAATTTCCAGCTATTGGCAAAACGGTTCGGCAAAAGATCCGATTCACATCGACCTTCTGCCTGATCAAAATGCGGTTGATTGGTTTGCCGAACATCGTCGCTCGAAACAGCAACTCGCCAATTTGCTCGCGGAACGTTTACCGAAGCGATTCACCCAAGCCTGGTGCGACGCGCACGGCATCAATTTGCCGATGAATCAATTCACCGACAAGCGATTGGTCGAAATCGCGAATGCGCTGCACGATTGGCAAGTGAAGCCTTCCGGCACGCACGGCTACAACAAGGCCGAAGTCACGCTGGGTGGCGTAGATACGCGCGCGCTATCGTCAAAAACCATGCAAGCCAATGATGTCTCTGGCCTCTATTTCATCGGTGAAGTCGTCGATGTCACCGGCCACTTGGGTGGATTCAATTTTCAATGGGCTTGGGCCTCGGCCGTTGCGGCGGGGCAATCGCTGTGACGCGATGAAGCCGATTCGGCTGGTACTCGATACCAACGTTGTTGTCGATTGGCTGGTGTTCGATGACCCCTTCATGTTGCCGCTGCGTGCGGGCATGTTGAATGGCGAAATCGCGGTGTTGACCCATGAGCCTGCCATCACCGAATTGCGACGCGTACTGGCATACAAACAATTGAAGCTCGATCCATTGCGTCAGACAGAAGTCTTCAAACGCTACGTTGATCAAACCACCGTGTTCAACATGCCCGCCGATTTTTCACTGAAGCACTTGATGCTGCCCGGCGGTTTTCCGCGTTGCCGCGACCGCGACGACGAACATTTTCTCGCCCTCGCCTATCACGCAAACGCCGACGCGCTGGTGTCGCGCGACAACGCCGTCTACGGATTGAAAACGCGCGCCACGAAATTCGGCATGACGATTTTGAATGTGCCGCAGATGATTGCGATGCTCGCGTAGGGCGTTAATCGTAGGATGGGTGGAGCGCAGCGATACCCATCACCCGTTTTCATACCGCACGCGATGGGTATCGCTGCGCTAAACCCATCCTACGACGGAGATTGATACACGTAGAACGCCCCCGGCTCGAGTCCGGGGCAGGCCATTTGGCGCGCCGTTTCAGGCGAAAAGCCGCTGAAACCCCCGCCAATGCTCGTGTTTTGTTAACCGGTGTGGCGCTCGCCGACTTCCCGCGCCAGCGCTAATGCCGCCACAATCGCGCACGCCATCGTGACGGCGACACCGATGAACACCATCGAATGCAAATGGCGATCAAGCAGCATGCCGAACGCAACCGGAGCCAGTGCCAATCCGACGTCGAGGCCGGAATAGACCATCCCGTACACGCGCCCATATGCTCCCTCGCCCAGCCGCGCCTTGGTCGCGGCGCGCACCAGCAGATCGCGCGAGGGCCCCGCGATGCCGACACCGAACCCCATCAGCGCCATCGTCGGCAGCACCAACCAGATGGGCATCGGCAAAAATGCGAGAAGCAACGCGAACACCGCACCGGTTGAAAACGCGAACATGACGTAGCGTTCATGCTGATTGCCGGGCTTGGCGAGAAAGCCGCCCAGCACCAGTCCCGCTGATCCACCAAGCAGGTAGATCGACAATGCCGAGGTCGATGCCGCAAGTGAAAGGCCGAACAACTCGCGCAACAGTGGCGGCGCAAAATTTTGCAGGGCGCCGAAACCGAAGGTCGAGAAAAAGAAAAACGCAAACGCGAACCAGATCATCGGTTCACGCAGGAATGTCCATGGGTTACGCGGCGGGCTGGCCGATTTGTCTGTGGTTGCCGGCGTGGAGGGATCGGCATTGTGTAAATGCATGACCGTCACATGTTGCAAATTGAAGGTGCGTGCGACATCGGCCAGACCGAGCGAAATCAGCTTTTCGCGCAGCGGCGGGTAAATTTTGTTATCGAGAATATCGGTCACGTCCTTGGGCAGGCGGTATACCAGCCCGTAGGTGGCTTTGTGCTCTCGAAATTCAGGCTTGCCGATGCTGCTGTTGTCGATGGCCTGCGCGGCGGTGGCGACGATTGCGCCGCCGATTCCGGCTCCTATAACAAATAGCGCGTTACGAAATGCCTTCATGATTGCGTCTCCTTGGGTTGGACTAGAGTTGGGAAGAACGACCGATACCGTGGAACGAATGAAAATTCGACGTCAAATAACGATACGAGTCAACATGCAAATAGCGACACGTCCAAATGGCGGCGTGAGTCAATCTTGCTCGTTGACGATATTCGACGACACTCAAGCCGGCCTTCGCTCCGGTAAACTCCCGGTATGACTTCCGCCACCACGCACCCCGCCGCTAATTTCCGTGCCGATGCCGGCATCATTTCGCTGGTCGGCCTCGCGCACGGCACATCGCATTTCTTCCACTTGATGTTTCCGTCGTTGTTCCCCTGGATCATGCGCGATTTTGGCCTGGGCTACGCCGAAGTGGGCACGCTGATGACATTGTTTTTTGTTGTTTCCAGTGTCGGACAGGCGGTCGCGGGCATCTGGGTGGACAAGTTCGGCGCGCATCGCGTGTTGTGTGCGGGCATCGGCCTGCTGGCCTGCTCCGGCGTGCTGGTCTCCATCGCGCCGAATTTTGCGGCATTGTTTGTCGCCGCCGTGGTGGCAGGCATCGGCAATAGCGTTTTTCACCCGGCCGATTTTGCGTTGTTGGCCAAACGCGTATCGCCGGCGCGCATGGGCCACGCGTTTTCAACGCACGGCATTTCCGGCAATCTGGGCTGGGCGGCCGCGCCAATCTTCATGACGGCCGTTGCCAGCGCGGCCGGCTGGCGCGCGGCCGGCATTGGCGCGGCGCTGGTTGGCGCACTGTCGCTGATGTTGCTGATCTTCCTGGCGTATCGGGATGTCAGCGTGCTGGTGCTCGCCCCGTTGTGCGCGTTGCTGGCGGTCACG
>JANOKK010000306.1:0-1256 GCA_031419255.1 Betaproteobacteria bacterium | reverse complement strand
TGTTCGTGGTGCCGAAATTTCTGGTCAACGCCGATGGCACGCTCGGCAAGCGCAACGACGCGAAATGTGTGTCGATCGAACATAAGCTCGGCATTCACGGCAGCCCGACGTGCGTGATGGCGTATGGCGAGGAAGGCGGCGCGATCGGCTACGTGGTGGGTGAGCCCAATCGCGGTCTCGAATACATGTTCGTGATGATGAACGCCGCGCGGCTCGGCGTGGGGCTGGAAGGCGTGTCGATTGCCGAACGCGCCTACCAGCACGCGCTGGTGTGGGCGCGCGAACGCGTGCAGGGCAGGCCGGTGGTGCCGGTGCCCGCCTCACTCGGCGAACGGCCGAAAGCGGTGCCAATCATTTATCACCCCGACGTGAAACGCATGCTGCTCACCATGCGCGCCTACACCGAGGCGATGCGCGCACTGATTTACTGGACGGCGAGTTGCCTGGATATTGCCGAGCGCTCGACGGACGAAAAAGAAAAACACATGCAGCAATCGTTGGTCGATTTGATGATTCCCATCGTCAAAGGCTGGAGCACCGAAACCGGCATCGATGAAAAGTGAAATGCCTTTCACGCCCTCGGGTGCGCCTTCGATGCGCGCGAGCACCAGATGCACGATGTTGTCGGTGAAGTCGTGTTCGCCGTAGGTAATGAAAATTTTCTGGCCGGAAATTTTGTAAGTGCCGTCGGTTTGCGGAATCGCTTTGCTGCGCACCATCGCGAGATCCGATCCCGCCTGCGGCTCGGTGAGATTCATGGTGCCGGTCCATTCGCCGGAAACCATTTTGGCGAGAAACATGTCCTTCAACATTGGTGAGCCGTGCTGCGCCAGCGCCTCCACCGCGCCACCGGTCAATAGCGGGCAGAGTTTGAACGCCATGTTAGCGCTGCCAAGTGTTTCGCTCACGGGAATGGCGATGCAATGCGGTAATCCTTGCCCGCCAAATTCGGTCGGACCTTTGATGGCGCTCCAGCCGCCTTCGGTGTATTTGCGATACGCCTCTTTGAAGCCTTTCGGTGTCGTCACGATACCGTTATTCCACTTGGCACCTTCTTCATCGCCGCTGCGGTTGAGTGGTGCCAGCACGGTCGCTGAAAATTTTCCGGCTTCGTCGAAAATGGCATCGACCAGATCTGCCGTGACGTCTTCGCAGCCAGGCAATTTGCCGATGCGCTCGATGCCGATGACATCCTTTAGCAGAAATGTCATATCTTTCAGCGGCGCGGAGTATTCGGACATTGGTCAACCCATTCA
>JANOKK010000305.1:0-4392 GCA_031419255.1 Betaproteobacteria bacterium | reverse complement strand
AGGTGCGATGGCACCGTATCTCACGGTACTGTTGAAGAATCGCGATCCGATGTTGCCGTTCATTGTGGCGAGTGTTGCGTTGGCGGTGGCGACGTTGGTGCTGCGGCGTGCGTTGGTGAGCGCGGGAACTGCATCGTCACGCTCCCGCGAGTCGCGCACGAGCGCTGCCAGCGCCGCAACATTGATGTCGCCCACATCACGTATCGCCATCGCGCGGCCATTGCTGATCGCAATTGCGCTGTTCGCGCTTGGCATGCAGATTCATTCAGGCGTGAATTCTGCGAAGCTGTTCATGAAGGTGGCGCCCGGCGTGCCACTGGAATGGTTGATGCCGCTGTTCTGGGCGGGCTTCAGCGTGGCGATGTTTCCCGTTTCGGTTTGGCTCACGCGCCACGCGCAACGCGATACTCAATCGGCTTTGCCGCCGACTCAAATTTTGTGGCTGGCGGGCGCGCTGGGTGGCGCGGCATTCGTGGTCTGTGCGACGCAACCGACGCTACCGCTGTTGATCGCGCTGCAAATCATCGCCGGTGCGATGTGGGCAGCGGTGCTCTTGGCCGCGATCACGTCGGCAACAATGATCGGGCGAACCGGACGTGAAGGCGGCTGGATCGGTGCCACCATGGCGTTGCTCGCGATGGCCACGGTCGGACGCATCGCATTGGTGTTGGCCATTGCGCCCGGCTCGGGCAGTGACGCAGGCCGATGGATCGTGGACGCCTTGCCCTGGCTGAGCGGCGGCGCGTGGCTGATGGCGGCGGTAGTGCTGATCGTGTTTGCAGTGCGGCGATAAGTGGTAGATCAAGCACTGGTGGGGCGTTTAGACGGCTTTATGCCTGAGGGCCGCTCTAGTGCTTGAGGTTGATTGTTGGATTGGCCCGAATGGAATGTGTATTCGGAATGACTCTCCAACGGTTCCGACGAATATTTATTGATTGCCCGACATGGATCGATTGACTCGCGAACGCAGAAGCTGGTTGATGGCACGGGTGGGAAGCAAAAATACCCGCCCAGAATTGATCGTCAGAAAGTTGATCTGGGCGCTCGGATACCGTTACCGATTGCACGTTGCGAAACTGCCTGGTAAGCCCGACATTGTAATAACTCGCCTGAAGAAAATTATCGAGGTTCGCGGATGTTTTTGGCATAGGCACGGCTGTAAACTGACCACGTCGCCAAAAACGCGAATCAAGTTTTGGCAGTCCAAGTTCGAACGCAATATCGAAAGAGACCGGCGAAATATTCGAATGCTAAAAAAGGCGGGCTGGAAAGTGTTGGTGGTTTGGGGGTGTCAATTGAGAAACATCGAAAAAGCCAGAAGGCGATTGAATGAATTCCTACAGTAAGGTTGGCGGCAAGACGGATTTTCGACCGATCGCGATAGATCTCTTTGCAGGTGCCGGCGGACTTTCCCTCGCGTTCGAGCAGGCGGGCTTCGATATCGCAGCGGCGGTGGAGATCGATCCCGTTCACTGCGCCGTGCATCATTTTAATTTTCCAAGCTCGGCGACGATTTGCGCGAGCGTCGTCGATCTCACTGGCGAACAAATTCGCGCGCGCGCGAAAATCGGCGGACGGGACATCGACGTGTTGTGCGGCGGAGCGCCGTGTCAAGGCTTCTCTCTCATGGGTCGCCGCGCAATGGACGACCCTCGCAATCAGCTGGTGTTCCATTTCGTCAGACTTGTCCGGGAATTGCGGCCAAAGTATTTCGTGTTCGAAAACGTAAAAGGCCTCACGGTCGGTACGCACAAAAAATTTCTCGCGGAAATTGTCGAGGAGATGACGGATGCCGGGTACGAAGTCCTGTTGCCGTGGGCGGTGCTGAATGCTGCGGATTACGGCGTTCCACAAGATCGACGGCGGCTGTTTTTGATCGGCGCTCGCAAGGGTCTCGCGCTACCCGGGTATCCAACGCCCACAAAGCGCGTTACGGTAAGGCAGGCGATCGGGGATCTGCCCGATGCGGACGAATTTTCCGCGTTGTTGGATGAAGACGCCGTTCAAGTCGAATTCAAGTCTTCATCCGCATATGCGAAGCGGCTTCGCGGTCTTGAAAGCGATCCCGGCGACTTTTCCCATCCACGCGTTTTCGATAACAAGCTACTGACGGCAAGCGCGCGAACGGTACATACCGCGCTTTCCAAAAAGCGATTTCACGAAACGGCCAATGGGGAAACGGAGCCAATTTCTCGATTCTTGAAACTCGATCTCAATGGAGTGTGCAATACGTTGCGCGCGGGCACGGATTCCGCGCGCGGCGCATTTACCAGTCCGAGGCCCATACATCCCGTTCACGCGCGCGTTATCACGGTACGCGAAGCCGCACGACTGCACTCGTATCCGGATTGGTTTCGCTTTCATTCCACCAAGTGGCACGGATTCCGGGAAATCGGCAATAGCGTTCCGCCTTTGCTTGGGCGCGCGGTTGCGGGCGAGATCGTGAAAGCGTTGGGTTTGCGGCCAACAAAACCAACGATGTCGATCCCGCTGGGCAAGGAGTATTTGCTCAGACTGAACATGGCCACGGCCGCGAAATATTTCAATGTGCCGTCGACGGTGATCGCGCAGCGGTTGCGGAAAACCGAATCCACCAAGCAAGGCGAGATTCAACCGCTACTTTGCGAACCGGAAGCCGCGTATGGCTAAGGCGATCAATGCGTTGAATCGATACGAGGCAATTATCGAAGAAATATTTCGCAATCACTATGAAAAAGGAGCGTCTCGATTTTCTTTCGATCGACAAGAGATCGACGCTGTCGCAAGAACACTTAAAATTGTCCTGCCGAAGAATCTTGGCGATTTGATTTATAGCTTCAGATATCGGACGCGATTGCCGGAATCCATTCGAAAGACCGCTACAAAGGGCAATGAATGGATAATTGAAGCGGCGGGTCGTGCCAAGTACGAATTCAAACAAGTAAAGATCAATCGCATTCTTCCGCGAAGCGAGTTGGTGACCATCAAGGTGCCGGATGCAACGCCGGAAATCGTCATCGGTTACGCCCAAGGCGACGAGCAGGCACTTTTGGCGAAGGTGCGTTACAACCGCTTGATCGATATTTTCCTCGGTCTAACGACTTATTCTTTGCAAAATCACCTGCGCACCACTGTCGCCGGAAAAGGCCAGATTGAAATCGACGAGTTGTACGTCGGTATAGATCGACACGGAAACCACTATGTGATTCCCGTGCAAGCGAAGGGTGGAACCGATCAACTATCCGTTGTGCAAACCAGCCAAGACTTGGCTTGTTGCAAAGAGAAGTTTCCGGGCCTGATTTGCCGCGCGCTATCGGCTCAATTCATGGAAAACGACCGTATCGCAATGTTCGAATTGGCGGTCGAAGACGACGAGGTAAAAGTCGTCGATGAGAAACACTACAAACTCGTGCCCGCATCGGAAATTTCCACCGCCGATCTAGTCTCGTATCGAAATAGAAGTTAGCGTTGCCTGTCGCAACGAAATCCACTCCAAATATTCGGTCGCCGGAAAACATCATGCTAAAAATCTGGGGCCGTCTCACGTCGGTGAACGTGCAAAAAGTCGTGTGGTGCGCGGACGAATTGGGATTGGCATACGAACGCGTTGAGGCCGGCGGCAAGTACGGCATTGTCAACACGCCGGAATATCTCGCGATGAATCCGAATGGCCTCATTCCGGTGATCGAGCACGATGGTTTTGTGTTGTGGGAATCGAACGCGATCGTGCGTTATCTCGCGGGACAGTACGGTGTCGGCACGCTGTGGCCAACGGAAGCGCCCATGCGCGCCGATGCGGATCGATGGATGGATTGGCAGGCGGTTTCGTTCAACCCCGCCATCGGCCCCGGCTTTTGGCAATTGATTCGCACCGCGCCCGAGTTACGCGACCCCGATGTGATCGAAACCGCGCGCGCCAGCGGCGAGAAAAAACTCGCGATGCTGGACGCGCATCTCGCGACGCAGGAGTTCGTCGCGGGATCCGGCTTTACGATGGGCGATATTCCGCTGGGTTGTTCGGTCAACCGCTGGTACAAGTTGCCGCAGGCGCGCGAGACGCATGCAAATGTGGAACGCTGGTATGCACAGTTGTGTAAGCGTGCGGGGGCGATACAGGTGGTGGAGTTGCCGATCTCGTAATTTTTTTGCAGCTTCGAAAATGCAGTGTCATCCCCGGATCGAGTCCGGGGCAGGCTCTGAGTGAAACGAAGGATCTTGTCATGACGAGATCCTTCGCTGCGCTCAGGATGACACTATTGATTGTTGAGTCGTGGAGTTCACATGAACGTCTCCATGAAAAAAGCGGCCCGCAGGCCGCTTTTTTCTTTCTCAAAATCAACTACTACTTGCAATCCTTCATGCACCGCACTGCCTTGGTATCAGGCCGATCATCGATGATGAAGCCATCGCGAT
>JANOKK010000304.1:0-5711 GCA_031419255.1 Betaproteobacteria bacterium | reverse complement strand
TCCCTTGACAGTCGCCGTGATCGATAACTAATATATCATTGATATTTGATTTGTATCAAAGGATTCCAGCATGATGACCGAACGCCAGCGCAAGTTTCGTGAACAGTATGTTGCCCAGATCAGTCCCTGGTACTCCGGACTGCTGCACATCGGCGTCATGTACGGTGCCGGCTTCGGCGGCATCTGGTGGTGCCTTGCCCAGATGCAGGCGGCGCGCTGGGAATGGCTACTGGCCGTTCCGGTGGCGCTCGCCGGTAATTTCGTCGAATGGGGCATGCACAAATACATCATGCACCGGCTGCGCGATGTATTCGCCTTGCGCTCGATCTACGACCGCCACACGCGCCAGCACCACCAGTACTTCACCGACAACGACCACACGATCGATACGATCAAGGAATTTCGCATCGTGTTTTTTCCTTGGCGGGTGCTGGCTGTGCTTGCAGTCGCGGGCGGTCTTATTTCATTGGGGATGGCCACGGTCATCAACGCCAACGCCGGATATGTCACGTTCGTCACCATGATCGGCCACTACATGGTCTATGAGACGTTCCACTTCTGCTGCCACGTACGGGAAAACTGGTTCGTGCGCAATGTCCCGTTCGTCAATACCATCCGCCGCCATCACGCCGCACATCACAATATGGGCATCATGATGCATGTGAACATGAACCTCACCTTCCCGGTCGCCGACTGGATCATGGGTACCAGTGATTTAAAACGCGGGCTCATCGGCCATCTCTTCAACGGCTATGACGAGACGCATATCAAGGAAGAATTGAAGCCGGTCATTGCGCGCTTTCGCACCGCGCAAACGCAGGATGAACGCTGCACCCTTGATGGGCCGGTGTTGACGGTGGACGAAGCGCGGACGTTGTCGGAGGCTGCCAGCCACGCATAGGGATGAGCGGCACGCAAACGATGTTGCGTGAGCACGGATCTTGCGGCGACATGTGGCGAACATCGTAATAATCGGTTGAGTGCAGTTGCACTTGGTCGCGTGAACCGTGTGTATTGTCGGGTCATTGTTCCGGTGTCTGACGGACGCACGACGAAAGTATTTCCATGACGGCAAACGGTACTCGATCAGGGCAGATTGCATCGACTAATTGGGCACATTTGTGGGCGGGTTCAACACAACGTCTACTTTGCTCGATTGTCGCCGCGATACTTACGCTGGCCACAATGCATTCGTCGCACGCCGCACCGGAACCGCCGCGAGCGAAGCAATATGATGTCGTCAGGCTGGCCGACGGCGTGCATGCGTTTGTCTGGCGAAATCCGCTGGAAAATCCAATTGAGAGTAACGCACTCTTCATCATCAATGAGCGCGATGTAGTGGTGGTCGACACCGGAATATTTGCCGAGACTGGGCGCCTGATGGCGGCAGAAGTGAAAAAACTCACGTCGCTGCCAGTGCGCTATGTCGTCAACACCCATTGGCACGACGATCACCATGGCGGCAATTCCGCCTATCGCGATTTGTGGCCGGACGCCGAAGTCATCGCGCATCGTGACACCCGTATTGACATCATCGAGCGCACTTATGCGGCGCGGTCGAAATCGATTGCCGGCATGACGGAGAGTTTCAATAAGTATCAGCGCTGGCTGGCGACCGGCAAAGACGACGATGGCAAAGCGCTGACCGATGATCGCCGCGTGCGGGTCGCGGAAATTGTCGCGTTCTTCCGTGCCGATTTGCCGAAGTTCAATGCGCTACGCGAAGCGCCGCCGACCATCACGTTTGCTGACAAGCTGGTATTGCAGCGTGGGACACGCACGATTGAATTGCGCTGGCTGGGGTTAGGTAACACGCGCGGTGACGTGGTGGTGTACTTACCCAATGAGCGCATCGTTGCGACTGGAGATTTGCTGGTATTGCCGATCCCGTTTGCCTTTGGTTCTTACTACGAAGAATGGGCAATCACGCTTGCCAAACTCGATCAACTCGATGCCGATATTTTGTTGCCGGGTCACGGCCCGATTCAGCGCGACCGCAACGCATTGCGCGCGGTGCAGGCGCTGTTGACAGCGCTGGTACGCGAAGTCAAAGCTGCCGTCGCGGCAGGTGCAACGTTGGACGAAACACGCAAGCGCGTGACGCTCGCCGAGTGGAAAGAAAAATTCGCCGGTGACGATAAAGCGAAGCAGACCGCGTTTTCCAGTTTTGTGTTGCAGGCGGCGATTGAGCGGTTGTGGCGACAGGCGCGGGGCGAGGTAGATCCGCCCCCGAAACATGAAACACAAGCACTGGCGAGACGTTACAAGCACAATGCCGCCAGAAGCCGCGCCAGTGCTTGTGTTTTTGAGCTCGCCGACTCAGGCTCAACGCGAACGCACATTCAGCCGAGTTCGTCGTCTTTGCCCGTCACGCGAGATTCCAGCGAGTGCCCGCGCATCAACCGCTTGCAGGCGAACGCACAAACGATGCCGAGAATGATTGCCCATTCGAGCGAAAGCGTGACGGTGGCAATCCCAGTCACGAGCAACGGGATACGTTGATCGGGCTCGAGTGTCCAGATGCGTCGCATTTCGGCCACATCGATCAACCCCCATGCCACTACGAACAGCAGCGCCGAAACCACGCACAGCGGCAGCAGCGTCACATACGGCGAGACCAGCATCAGGATGATGACCAGAAACACCGCCGCGCATACGGCGGCCAGCGGCGTGCGCGCGCCGGAATGAACGTTTACGCCGGAGCGATTGAACGAACCGCTCGACGGGTACGAAGAAAAAAACGCGCCCGCCAGATTGGCGAGACCCTGGCCGAGCATCTCCTGATTGCCATCGAGCTTGTCGCCATGCTTCATCGCCACCGACCGCGCGATTGCCATCGCCTCGGTGAGCGCAATCAATGTCATGGTGGCGGCAGGAATCGCGAGCGCCGTTAACGTGGCCCAGGAGAAATCCGGTGACGACAGAGGTGGCCAACCACTGGGGATTGGCGCCACCATCTTCAATGTACCGCCGAGAAATGACAGCGACATCGCAATATGTCCGACGGCGCTGCCGGCCACTACGCCGACGAGTAGCGCGGGAATGGTCCAATTCCATGGCCTCCAGAGAATGCACACGAGCGCCGTCGCAACACAGGTTACCAGCGCCGTCGGCGAGTAGCCGGGCAATCGCTCGATCAGCGATTTGACGTTGCCGACTATCGATAAGCCTTGCGTGGACTCCAGCCCTAGCGCGGGGGCCAATTGACTATTGATGATCAATATCGCTGCACCGGCCGTGAATCCCACCACCACCGAGTGCGGCACGATATCGACAAAGCGCCCGGCACGCACGAGGCCCAACAGAAACTGGATTGCGCCGACCATGAACGTGAGCGTCAACACCAGCGATATATACGCCGGCGTGCCGGGCATCGCCAGCGGAATCACCAGACTCATGGTCATCAGCGAAATCGCATTCGCCGGCCCAGTGACCATCAACCGGCTCGAGCCGAAGATCGCGGCAATAAAACACGGCACCATCGCCGAATAGAGTCCGTACTGCGGCGGCATGCCGGCGAGTGTGGCGAACGCAACGCCCTGCGGCAACACGACGATGGCTCCGGTTAATCCTGCGAGCGCGTCCGCGCGCAACGCGGCGGGTTTGCGGAGTTCAGGTAGCCAGCGAAGGATGGGTAACGTGGGCATGAGTTGGCGGAGATGAACTTGAATATTACGGGTGAATGACCGTTGAACGCAGCAATCTCCGCGCCACCAATTCATTTCTCAAACTTTTGAAATGTCAGTCGACTTACGAGTAAGCGGCAGCGGACAGACATTTACCGGTCTGGCATCAAGTTTGCTGAAGTGCTTGGGTTGATCATCGAAGTTGCGCCTGCGTTTCATTTGGATTGAAACATCGGCGTATTTTGGGTGACAGCGTTTCATTTGGCACTGTTCAACAGCGATGGTAGCAACGACCGCGCGCCAAAAATAAAGTAAAAACTTTCGGGAGAGAAACAGTTATGTCCAGCGATATCGAAATTGCCCAAGCGGGCAAAATGGTGCGTATCGCCAAGTTGGCGCAGGAAAAACTCGGCATCGCCGAAGAGCATCTTGAGCCCTATGGACACTACAAAGCGAAAGTATCGCTGCCGTTTCTGGAAACGCTGAAAGACCGCAAAGACGGCAAGTTGATTCTGGTGACCGCCATCAGCCCGACGCCTGCGGGCGAAGGCAAGACCACCACCACCGTGGGCCTGGGCGACGCGCTGAATCACATCGGCAAGAAGGCGATGATTTGCCTGCGCGAACCGTCGCTGGGGCCGGTGTTCGGCGTCAAAGGCGGAGCTGCCGGTGGCGGCTACGCGCAGATCGTGCCGATGGAAGATATCAACCTGCATTTCACCGGCGATTTTTCAGCCATTGCGCTGGCCAACAATTTGCTCGCCGCGCTGATCGACAATCACATCCACCACGGCAACGAACTCGGCATCGATATCCGCCGCATCCAGTGGAAGCGCGTGGTGGACATGAACGACCGCGCGTTGCGGCAAATCGTCGCGTCACTCGGCGGGCCGGGCAACGGCTATCCGCGCGAAGATGGCTTCGATATCGTGGTTGCGTCCGAAGTGATGGCGATTTTCTGTCTCGCCACATCCATTGAGGATCTCAAGACGCGCTTCGGCAATATCGTGGTGGCCTACAACCGCGATCAACGCCCGATCTACGCACGCGATCTCAATGCCCATGGTGCGATGACGGTGTTGCTGAAGGACGCGTTGGCACCGAACCTGGTGCAGACGCTCGAGAACAATCCGGCATTCGTGCATGGCGGCCCGTTCGCCAATATCGCCCACGGCTGCAATACCGTGATCGCCACACAAGCGGCATTGAAACTTGCCGATTACGTCGTGACGGAGGCGGGATTCGGCGCGGATTTGGGGGCGGAAAAATTCATCGATATCAAATGCCGCAAATCCGGTTTGCGGCCGAGCGCGGCGGTGATCGTTGCCACCGTGCGGGCGATGAAATATCACGGCGGGGCCGACCTTAAAACCATCACGCAGGAGAATCTGGCCGCGCTGGAAAAGGGCATCGTCAACCTTGAGCGGCATGTCGAGAATGTGTCGAAGGTCTATGGCATTCCCTGCGTGGTGTCGATCAACAAATTCACCAGCGATACACCGGCCGAATTGGAAATGCTGCGTTCGCGGATGGCGAAACTCGGCGTCAACGTGGTGTTGGCGACGCACTGGGGCGATGGTGGCAAAGGGGCCGCCGATCTGGCGCGGATGGTGGTCGAATTGTGCGAGCAGAAATCGACCGTGACCTATGTGTACGAAGAGCAGGACACGCTCTGGGAAAAAATCAACAAGATCGCGAAAAAAGTCTATCGCGCGAGTGAAGTCACCGCCGACAATAAAGTACGTGCGCAAATCAAGCGCTTGCAGGAAGACGGCTATGGACACTACCCGGTGTGTGTCGCCAAGACCCAATATTCATTCTCGACCGACGCGCAGTTGCGCGGCGCGCCCGAGAATCACGTCATCAACGTGCGCGAAGTCAAGCTCGCGGCAGGTGCGGAATTCGTGGTGATGGTGTGTGGCGATATCATGACGATGCCGGGCTTGCCGAAAGTGCCATCGGCCAACAAGATCGATATTGTCAACGGCAAAGTGGTGGGGTTGTTTTAGAGACCTGAGCCAATACTGTTCGTATCGCCAAAATACTCCGTTCGCCCTGAGGTATCGAAGGGTTTTAGTGTAAGAA
>JANOKK010000303.1:0-3691 GCA_031419255.1 Betaproteobacteria bacterium | reverse complement strand
CAACGGATTAGCCGCAGGGTTGCGGAACAGTGGATGAGGCTGGACACAAAATAGGCCCTGCGGCCTATTTTGTGCCTGCCGAATCCGAGCGCCCTGCAAGGCGCGAGGTGGGAGAGGCTGGACACAAAATAGGCCCTGCGGCCCATGGCACTACCTTAATGGTTGTCACGTGCGCCGCCGATCACTTCGATTTCGGTGTACGAGGGCCCTGCGGCCCATGGCACTACCTTTATGGTTGTCACCCCGGATTTATTCCGGGGCCCAAGTTTCGTTACATCAAATTGGGCCCCTGCCTTCGCAGGAGTGACAGCTACGGGCAGCTCCGCGATCGTTCGGGCGACGGGCTCCAACGCGCCGCGTGTCGGGACTCGTACTTGAATCCGGGAAAAGCTGCTGAGAGCCGCGCCAGTGCTTGGGTTACGATCACGATTCCAGGAATCATTCGCGCCGCAAGCAAATTGAAACTGTTATCCCCGGATCGAATCCGGGGCAGGCTCTGAGCAAAGCGAAGAATCTTGTCATTGCAAGGAGATCCTTCGCTTTGCTCAGGATGACGGTGCATGTTTAATGTTTGCGCAAAAGTGACGCTCACCCACATTCAACCCACCAAATTCGCAATCTCCACCAAATTCAAATCAGGATCGCGGATATATACCGACAGTAATTTCCCCGTGGCGCCAGTTCGTTGCACCGGCCCCAAAATCACCGCGACATTTTCACGCGCGAGGTGCGCGAGAACTTCATCCATCGGCGTTGCCGTGATCAGACAAAAATCGGCCGAGCCCGGTGTCGGTTTCAACACGTTGGAATCGGGGATCGAATCCGCCTGATGCAAATTGATTTTTTGATTGCCAAACGTGAGTGCGATCCTCGGCGTGCCCATCGATTCAAAACTCGAGACCTGCATGCCCAGCACGCGGGTATAGAACGCACACGTCGCGCCAAAGTTGGCGACGGTCATTACGAAATGGTCGATGCGGTCGATGATAATCACGCTGTTATTATCCTAGAAACGGCAGTTGACCGCGCTCTATCCTGTGGAACACTGCGCCCGTATGGGGTTTTCGCTCCCCGTGAGCGTTGCTTAATGGGTAACAGTGCTACGAGTGCGATTGCACATTTTGCAGGCTCCCTGGCGGCGTTGTTCCTCCTAGCAGGGTGAAGCCTGCGTCGTCGTCGCGTCTAGCCAGGAATCCTGCAAAATGCACACTCACACCCGTCCAACTTCCGTTTCTAGGATGATGCTCGCATGAAAGCGCCGCTGTCCAAACTGCCGAACGTCGGCACGACGATCTTCACCACCATGTCCGCGCTCGCGCAAGAGACAGGTGCGGTTAATCTCGGCCAGGGCTTCCCGGATTTCGCCTGCGATCCGCAATTGCTTGCGCTGATGAACGAGGCGATGAAGGCAGGCCACAATCAGTATCCGCCGATGACCGGCATCGCCCCGTTGCGCGAACAAATCGCAAAAAAGGTGTTGGCACTTTATGGTCGGGAATACGACACCGGCACCGAGATCACCGTCACCGCTGGGGCCACGCAGGCAATCCAAACGGCGTTGACCGCGATCGTGCATCCCGGCGATGAAGTGATTATTTTCGAGCCGGTGTACGACAGCTACGAGCCGGTGATCCGCATGAATGGCGGTGTGCCAGTTTTTGCGCGGCTGAAGTTTCCCGATTACCGGCCAGATTGGAACGCGGTGCGTGCGCTGATCACGCCGAAGACTCGCGCGATCATGATCAACTCGCCGCACAATCCCACCGCCACCATCTGGTCGCGCGAAGATATGAATGCTCTGGCGGATTTGCTGCGCGGCACCGACATCCTGCTCATCAGCGATGAAGTCTACGAGCACATGGTCTACGACAGTGCGAAGCATTTAAGCGCGGCGTCGTTTCCCGATCTCGCCGAGCGCGCGTTTGTGATTTCATCGTTCGGCAAAACCTATCACGTCACCGGCTGGAAAATCGCCTACTGTCTCGCGCCCAAAGAGTTGATGAATGAATTCCGCAAGGCACATCAGTTCGTGGTGTTCACGGTGCATACGCCGTCACAACACGCGATCGCTGCGTACATGAAGCTCGGCACGCATCATCTTCTGGCCGATTTTTATCAGGCGAAGCGCGATTATTTTCTGGCGCGGGTAAAGGACTCGCGGTTTCAGTGGCAGCCGTCACATGGCACCTATTTTGTCGCGGCGAGCTACGCGCATTTGCCGGAATTTTCCGATCTCCCGGAAGCGGAATTCGCGATGATGCTCACACGTAAGATTGGTGTCGCGTGCATTCCAGTGTCGGCGTTTTATCACGACGGCGAAGATCATCGCGTCGTGCGGTTTTGTTTTGCGAAGAAGGAAGAGACGTTGGCGATGGCGGCGGAGCGGTTGGCGAGGCTTTGATTCAAGGCGCTTATCGATTAATTCACCCATTCTCAACTTCGACTGTCATCCTCGGACTCGATCCGGGGATGACACTGTTTATCTGGCCAGCGATGGCGCGAATGATTTGGTGGGTGACCTTTTCACGTCACCAAAATTACCCGATAGTCATTCACATTGGTGCGTGTCGGGCCGGTAATAATTACATCGCCCAGTGGCGCGAAAAAACTATACGCATCGTTGGTCAGCAATAACCGCTTTGCCGACAATCCCGCCAACGACGCGCGTGAAAGCGAATTCGGCGCAAGGTACGCCCCCGCGTTGTCTTCCGAGCCGTCGATGCCGTCGGTGTCGCAGGCGAGCGCGTGTATGTTCTCGCGGCCTTCCAATTCGATTGCGAGCGAGAGCAGGAATTCGCTGCACCGCCCACCGCGGCCCGGTGCCTCGGTATCGGGGCGAATCGTCACCGTGCACTCACCGCCGGAAATCAACGCGACCGGCGGCTTCAGTGGATGATGATGTTGCTGAATCTGCTTCGCGAGGGCGGCATACACTTTCGCCACTTCACGCGCCTCTCCCGTGACGCTGTCGCCGAGGATCATCGGCGTAATGCCATGTTGCTGAAAGAATGCGCCCGCCATGGAAAGACTCGCGTGCGCCGTCGCGATCACGCGGTTATCCACCCGCGCGAATACGGCGTCGTCGGGCTTCAACGTTTCGGCAATTTCACCGCGCGCACCGTTTGACAAATGACGTGCGATTGACAGCGGCGGCGTGATGCGGTGGGCGTGCAAAATATCAAGTGCATCCTGATAAGTCGAACTATCCGGCGCGGTCGGGCCTGAGGCGATCGCCGACGGATCATCGCCGGTGACATCGGACACGATCAACGCAGTGACGCGCGCCCTGGTCAACGCGGCGAGGCGGCCACCCTGAATCAGCGAAAGATGTTTGCGCACGACATTCATTTCCTGAATCGGCGCGCCGCAATGCAGCAACTGCCGCGTGACCGATTTCAGGTCGGTCATGTTGATGCCTTCAGCTGGCAGCGACAACAAACTTGAACCGCCGCCGGACACCAGCACCAAGAGCAAATCGTGCTCAAACAGCGAGCGCGCTTTCGCGAAAATTTCCTTGGCGGCGTGCTCGCCCGCGTCATCCGGCACCGGGTGGCCGGCTTCGACCACGCGGATGCGTGTCAATTGCTCGTCGCCCTCGTAGCCGTGCGCGTAGCGGGTGATCACCACGCCTTCGAGCGGCTGGTCGGTGGGCCAGGCGTTTTCCACCGCTTTCGCCAATGCCGCCGCGGCC
>JANOKK010000302.1:0-2910 GCA_031419255.1 Betaproteobacteria bacterium | reverse complement strand
GATAATAGCCGCCACTGCAAACCGCCACTCAAAACGGATCGCCAGATAGCCGAGGATGCCGATACAAACCGCCAATAGCGCAATCGAGCCATCGTAGGCCAATTCCTTGCCGACTTGCCCACCCACGAACTCGACGCGCAGCTTGTTTGCCTTGGGATCGGTTTTAGCCAATTCCGGATCGTAATTGAGACCGAGCGGAATCAAGGTCTCGATGATGGTGTTTTTCTGTTTTTCCATCGCCTCGTTTTGATTGCCGTCCGCAGTACGAAGCGGCAAGCGGATCAGCACATCCTTGGCGGAACCAAAGTTCTGGACCGTGACATCGAGGAAGCCTTTGTTCGTGAGTTCGGTGCGAATTTTTTGTAGTTCGGCCGCTTGCTTGAATGGCGCTTCGATCACCGTGCCACCGGTGAACTCGATCGAATAGTGCAAGCCTCTGGTGGCCAAGAAAAAAACCGCCAGCAAAAAGGTGATGCCCGAAATCGCGTTGAACACCAGCGCGTGGCGCATAAACGGGATCGATTTTTTGATTCTGAAGAATTCCATGTTTTTTTCCTGTCTGGTTCGGCGTGCGTCGGTGCGCGCGACGGGTTGCTATGCTTTGGCGGGTGACTGTCCGGCGTTACTCGACTTATGCCAGTTGACGTTGCCGATCGACAGCTTCGCGACCTTTTTCTTGCCGCCGTAAATCAAATTCACCATGCCGCGCGACACCATCACGGCACTGAACACTGACGTGAGAATACCCAGGCAATGCACTACCGCAAAGCCACGCACCGGCCCTGAACCCCAGATCAGCAAGGCCAAACCGACGATGAGTGTAGTGATGTTGGAATCGATGATGGTGTCGAGCGCGCGGTCATAGCCGGCCTGAATCGCCATTTGCGGCGACATGCCATTGCGTAATTCCTCGCGGATGCGTTCGTTGATCAGCACGTTGGCATCAATCGCCATACCAAGTGCCAGCGCAATGGCGGCGATGCCGGGCAAGGTCAAGGTGGCTTGTAACATCGACAACAAGGCGACCAGGAAAAACAGATTGCACGCCAGTGCCGTCACCGACACCACACCGAACAACATGTAGTACGCAATCATGAAAATGGCGATGAGTGCGAAACCAAGCAGCAGCGAATTCTTGCCCTTCTCGATATTGTCCGCACCGAGGCTGGGGCCAATGGTGCGCTCTTCGATGATTTCCATCGGTGCCGCGAGTGCGCCGGCACGCAGCAGCAATGCCAGGTTTTTCGCCTCCGAGGTGGTGAAGCCACCGGTAATCTGAAATTGCGGACCAAATTCGCCATTGATGACAGGCCAGGTCAACACTTCCGGCTTGCCTTTTTCAATCAGAATCATCGCCATCCGTTTGCCGACGTTCTCACGCGTGTTTTGCAACATCACGCGACCGCCGGTGGCATCGAGTCTGACGTTGACCACTGGCTTGCTGGTCTGCTGGTCAAAGCCCGGTTGCGCGTCGGTCACCTTGTCGCCGGTAATGACGATGGCTTTTTTGACGAGCACGATTTCGCCCTGATTTCCCGTCATTTTTTCAGTATTGAATGGCGCGGGCTGATTGCGGAAATGCTCGAAACTGCCGCCGCTGATATGGTCCTCAGCGGTCATGCGCAATTCCAGCGTCGCGGTGCGACCAATCACATCTTTCGCACGACCTGGATCCTGCACGCCGGCCAATTGCACCAGAATGCGATCGGGGCCTTGTTGCTGGACGATCGGCTCGGAGACGCCAAGTTCATTGACGCGCTTGCGCAACGCGGTGATGTTTTGTTGCAGCGCCGTATCCTGAAGCGCTTTGAGCGTTTCGGGTTTCATTGACGCGGTCAACACAAATTCGCCGCCGACTTCGCTCTCGCGCAACAGCAATTCCGGAATTTGCGCGCCGATTTCCTTTTGACCGCGCAGTAATTCGGGTTGCTCTTTGAAGCGAACCACGACTTTTTCGCCGTCGCGCGCGATACCGGAATAAAACACCTTCTTGTCGCGCAGCAATGTGCGAACGTCACCGGTATAGCGATCGACTGCTTTGTCGACAGCGGCTTTCATATCCACTTGCATCAGAAAATGCACGCCGCCTTGCAAATCCAGCCCCAGATACATCGGCAACGCATTGATGCTGGTGAGCCACGCGGGCGAATTGGACAACAGATTCAACGCGACCACATAACTCGCGCCGACTTTTTGCTGGATCGCGTCGCGCGCCTGCAATTGCGTGCCGGTATCCTTGAATTTGACCTTGACGATTTCGCCATCAAGCTGCACGCTGTCGGCCGCGATCTTGGCATCTTTCAGCGCGTCTTCGACCGATTTCAACGTGGTCGCATCGGCTTTGACGGCGCGTAATCCGGCAACCTGCAATGCGGGCACGGTGCCGTAAAAATTCGGTAACGTATAAAGAAAAGACACCACCAATGCAACGGCGATGACGATGTATTTCCAGGCGGGATATTTGTTCATTGGAACCTCGGGGCGTTCTGCGGGTGCTGTGGTGCTGCAATCGAATCCTTCGCCGAATGCGGCTCAGGACGATTTGCTCGACGGGTTTTTCGCCAGAAAATTATTTGGCGACGTCGTTGAAAGTGCCTTTTGGCAGCAACGTGGTGACGGCATTTTTCTGGATGTGCAGCACGGTATTGTTTGAAACTTCGAGGCCGATGTAGGCATCGTTGATTTTAGTGATCTTGCCGATGATGCCGAGCGCGATCACTTCGTCGCCTTTTTGCAGTCCCTCGACCATTTGCTTGTGTTCTTTGGCTTTTTTCTGTTGCGGGCGGATCATCAGACAATACATCAGCACGAACATGCCGATAATGATGAAAAGGCTCGGTAGCGGGTCACCTTGGGCGGGTGCCGCTGCTTGCGCGTAGGCGTTGCTGATCATGAACGGTCTCCAGACGG
>JANOKK010000301.1:0-2795 GCA_031419255.1 Betaproteobacteria bacterium | reverse complement strand
TGGGCCTGGTCGAGCCGCAATCGTCCGGCATTGGCGGCGGTTCGCTCATCATGCACTGGGATCAATCGAGACAAAAATTGACGAGCTACGACGGGCTTTCCGCCGCGCCCGCGAAGGTCACGCCGGCGCTCACAGTGGATGTCGACGGCAGCATATTAAAAAGCAGCGACGTTGAGCGCGGCGGGCGTTCGGTGGGCGTGCCCGGGACACTCGCGGTGCTGAAAATGGCGCATGAACGGCATGGCAAATTGGCGTGGCGGGATTTGTTCGCACCGGCGATCGACTTGGCGGAGCGCGGCTTTCCGATGCCCAAATACATGCACACCATCCTTTCCGCGCCGACCGCCGCCGCCGATCACCCCGACATGCTGCCGCTTTATTTTGGCGACGATGGAAAAGTCAAAGCGCTCGGCACGCTCATCAAAAATCCGGCCTATGCCGCGATGTTGCGGCGCATTGCGGATCGTGGCCCTGACGGCTAACGCAGTGACGGCGCGGGTGCCGCGCTGATCGCCGCGCTGCAACGCGGATTTCGACCGTCGTTGATGACCGAGGCCGATCTCGCCGCATATCGTGCCGAGGTCCGCGAGCCACTGTGCGCGCCGTTTCTCGCGTATTCGGTGTGTGCGATGGCGCCGCCTTCGTTTGGCGGCGTGGTGGTGTTGCAAATGCTGCAAATGCTGGAAGCGCGCGCGTTGCCGCCGAATGGCGGGCCGCGATTTGACTTCGACAACGCGGAATTCACGCATTTCTACGCGGAAGCGGGCCGGCTTGCGCAGGCTGATCGCCTGCATTTTGTGGGCGACCCCGGCTTTGTACGGGTGCCGTCGCAAGCGTTGGTGAAAGGTGGATATGTGCGCGAGCGCGCGCGGAGTATCGAAGCGTCTCGCGCGGCCAAGGAAGCGTTGCCGGGCGAGCCCGAGCCGATCGCGAAAGCGGCATCGGCTGACCTGGCGGAAGCTCAAGTCGCCGACGCGACCAGCCAGATGGCTATCGTCGACGCAGCCGGCAATGCGCTCAGCATGACTACCACCATCAATCTCAATTTTGGGTCGCGCCTGATGGTCGACGGCTTTGTGCTCAACAACGCCATGACCAATTTCACCGGTGTGCCGCGCGCCGGGCAGCCGGCACCCAACTGGATGCAGCCGGAAAAACGCCCGGTGACCTCGATGGCACCGCTGATCGTGTTTGATGCGTCCGGAAATCCGACCGTGGTCGGTGGTTCGGCCGGCGGCGGCCAGATCGTCGATTACATCGCATCGAGTCTGGTGGAGATGTTGGCGAACGGACGTACGCCCGCCGAAGCACTCGCGCGCGGCCATGTATCGACCGCCATTCGCGGCAAGCTGCAACTGGAAAAGGGCACGCCCGCCGCGCAGCAAGCCCCAGCGCTGTCGGCAAAAGGGCATGACGTTGACGTCGTGCCGATGATCAGCGGATTGGGATTTCTGATGCGCCGCGATGGTGGCTGGATCGGCGCGGCTGATCCAAGGCGTGATGGCGTCGCGGAAGGGCGGTAGACGCATCCTGCATGTCATCCCGGCGATTCTGCATTTCATCGGTTAGGCATGGTGAATCGGTGGTGGTTTCCTAGAATGGTCACATTCATTCAAGGAGATCGACATGTCCGCCCACCCAACTTCGCTGCGCCCACGTTATTTCAAGCCCGCCGTCGTCACGCTTGCCGCCATGCTGCTTGCCGGCGCAACCGCGGGTATTGCCCATGCCGATGAAGAATCGAAATCAAAATCCAGCGGATTCACGCTGAATTTCAATTTTGGTTTCGACAACCGCACCAGTTACGGAAGCAACCGCATCAAAGGTTCGGGTGTGGTCAAGGAAGAAGCGCGCGCCGTGGCCAATTTCTCGCGGCTGCTGGTGGCCCTGCCGGTGACGGTGACACTGTCGCAAGGCAACACGGAATCGCTGACGATTTCCGCCGACGACAATTTGTTGCCGCTGATGACGACGCGCGTGTCGGGCGACGAACTCATTATCGAAGGCGACAAATCGCGCGGCTTCTCAACGAGGAAAGAAATCAAGATTCGCCTCACCGTAAAATCGCTCAATGCCATCAACATCAAGGGTTCGGGCGATGTGATCGGTGATCGATTGAAGTCCGACAAATTCGACATCGGCATCGCCGGTTCGGGTGACGTGAAATTCAAGTCGATCAATGCGGATCAATTCAGGATCGACATCAAAGGCTCGGGCGACGTGAAGATCGACGCGCTGGAAGGCAAATCGGTGAGTGCGGATATACATGGATCAGGCGATATCCGTCTGCCCGCCGTACAGGCCGCGCAAGTCAGCATTTCCATCAAAGGTTCAGGTGATGTTTCCGCCGCCGGCAATGCCGACAAAGTCGATATCGAAGTGATGGGCTCGGGCGACGTGCGTTCGCGCAATTTGATCGCACGTGAAGCGAGCGTAAAGATCATGGCCTCGGGCGATGTCGATGTGTACGCAAAGGAAAAACTCACCGCCAGCGTGACCGGCTCAGGCGACATTCGCTACGCTGGGTCGCCGACGAATGTGAATCGTTCGGTGAAGGGATCGGGCTCGATCGAGGCGATGTAGAAATCCGTTCGCTTAGTTCCAACTCCCCAATTCGCAACTGCGATATCGATACTGACTTCCCTTGGTGCTCGGTTAACGTCATCACGTTTCTGGGTAGGATGGGTGGAGCGCAGCGATACCCATCATGGCCGCTCGCAAAGATGATTGGTATCGCTGCGCTCCACCCAACCTACGTCCCGGAACAACGAATACCGTAATATCATCGTCACGCC
>JANOKK010000300.1:0-1759 GCA_031419255.1 Betaproteobacteria bacterium | reverse complement strand
CACCATTCGTGAGTTTCAACTCGGCACCATCTTTCCGGGCTGGGGCATTGGCGTGAACGCGGCGATGGAGGAACACGTCGCCGTGATCGAGTTTCTCGAACGCGAATTCACCTTGATCGAGGCTGCACGCAAACAGCGCAGCAAACGCATGCCGATCGGCGTCAATTCGCCGGTGGGGGTATTTTTTGGTTTCGATGAAATTTGCAAGATGGCATTTTCTCCCGAGCGGATGCATACACTGGCCGGCGGCGGCGGCGAGATCGGTATCCGCAATGCGATTCAGTTGGTGGACATCAGTGAAGGTGGCCTGGGCCTCGATATGGTCGATGACGACGCGCGACGCGTGCATGTCGATGATCTGGTGGCGGTGCGCCTGGAGAAAGGCCGCCCGTGTGTGCTCGGCGTGGTTGCTCGCAAATCCAATCTGCAACGCCCGACGGCAACACTGATCGGCATCAAAGTGCTGTCGAAAGCACCGATCTACCGCGCGATGGACCGGGTGGATGAGGCGAGCAATTCCTGGCAATCCACCGAGGGAATTTTGATCGCCGGCAACGCTGACGATGGCTTCGCGGATTCGATCATCGTCAGCGACAAAACCTACGTTGCGAATTCGCTGATGTCCTTAACCATCGACGCGCGTACGTTTGAAATGCAACTGCGCCGGGTGCGTCAACAAGGTGCGGGATGGCGGATGGCGGCGTTCGAGACCACGATCGTATAGCGGAAGTTCACGCTTCTCCATCGCTGTCGGCTTTCGGCACCCGTGTTTTCACCGGCCTGGGATCGGCCACCGCCATCATTTCCTCGGCGGGAAACGTCTGGCACATGCGCCTCGCTTCTTCCGCATCGGCACTCAACCAACGTGCGTAATCGTCGCAGCGAATAATCACCGGCATGCGTTTTTCCTCGCCGGGACGGTGCATATGCTGCATGATGGCGTGATCATCGGCGTTCACGGTCAGCATCGAAAAACTCATCACTTCTTTGCCATCGCGATGCCAGCGATCCCAGATGCCTGCCAACGCGAATACGTGACCATCCTTCAGCGCCATCTTCCAGCGCACCGCCTTTCCCGTCTCCCAGCAGGGCTCGAAAAACGCCTCGACCGGAATCAGGCAACGCTGCCCGTTGTGCCAGGCGTGCTTGAAACTCGGCAACTGGCCCACCGTTTCGACGCGCGCGTTGTGTGTCGCAAATCGGCGCGTCGGTTTTTCGACATCCTCGGGCTTCGACCAATACGGAATCAAACCAAAGCGCGCGGCAATGCATTCGCGGCGCGGCGGATCGTCGCCGGATTGGCGGATGATGTTGCGCACGATGGGAGCGCCGTAACCGGGATAGGTTTCCTCGCGAAATTCAAACTCCGGGAGATCCACGCCGAACAGGCCGCGCAGATATTTCAATTGAACGGCGGGGAGATAATTGGTACACATCGTGCGGATTCTACGGCATCAATTGAAGATCAAATTCGCTTGACTGCAATCTTCAGAAGCGCTCGTTCGCCGGTAGATATCGCCACTGCCCGGCGGGCATTTTGCCCATCGAAATCTTGCCGATACGGATGCGCTTCATCGAACGCACGGCGAACCCCACACTCGAGCACACGTGCGAGATTTGCCCCGGTCGCGGCCCTTTGACGGCGAACCGCAGCCGCGTCTCGTTTTGCCAACTGACTTTCGCCGGTGGCAGCGCGCGGCCATTGAAACTGAGGCCGTGATTCAAGCGCTTTATCGCGTGCGAGTCAGGCACGACGCCG
>JANOKK010000299.1:0-2559 GCA_031419255.1 Betaproteobacteria bacterium | reverse complement strand
GTCATCGCAAACTTGACCGGGGTTGCTGACAATCAACGTGCCACCGTGACGCTGTCGGGCGTGAATGGCGTACTGAGTCCGACCGCGACAGTGGGCTTTTTGGTCGGCGATGTGACCAGTTCGCGCTCGGTAAATGTGAGTGACATCAGCGCCGTGAAAGCGCACAGCGGGCAGAGCGCAACCACCGTCAATTTCCGCTTTGATTTGAACGTGTCAGGCACGATCAATGGTGGCGATGTGTCGACGGTGAAGGCAAGGTCGGGGTTAGTGATTCCGTAGCGGGACTAACGGAAACACTACCACTGGTGCGGGTTTTAATCGCTTTTTGCCGGAAGAGCCGCGCCAATAATAGTGTTTGGTTAATATGACAACTGCAACCGGAAATGCTTTCCGCGCGTAAATGATCTGCTGCCACATCGCAATAAAAGGGGAATGACCATGAATGGAAAATGGTGCGGGGTTTTGCGGGTGTGGTGTTGCGCGGCGTTGATCGGAGTATCGGGTCAGGCGCAGGCGGGATTTCATCTTTGGCAAATTACCGAGGTGTATTCGAACGCGAGCGGGACGGTGCAGTTCATTGAATTTACGGCATTGTCTGGAGGCCAACAGTTCCTTGCCGGCACCACACTGACCAGTAGCGCGGGCGGAAACCTGATGTTTCCCAACAATCTGCCCAACGATTCCGCCGGTCGAAAATTTCTTGTTGGGACGACCAGCTTCAAGAATCTGAATGTGGTGGCACCAGACTATGAAGTGGCCGATGGTTTCATGTCGACGTCGAATGGAACGTTGACCTTTGCCGGTGGCTTTGATGTCTTCAGCTATGGTGCCTTACCCGCCGATGGCGTGTTGTCGCTCAACCGCAACTTGACGACCGGCATAAACTCCCCCACCAATTTCGCCGGTAGCACCGGCTCCATTTCGCCTCCCGCTGTCACGGCACCCGGAGCGCCAACCACCGTATTTGCGACCGCGACCGGACTCGGCCAACTTAACATCGCGTACACGCCGCCCACGAACAACGGCGGGGCCAATATCACTTCGTACACCGCCACGTGCGGTACGCAAAGCGCGAGCGGATTGGCAAATCCGTTGTCCGTCACAGGCCTGCCAAAAGGGTTGCCGATTTCCTGCGCCGTCACGGCGACCAATTCTGCCGGCACCGGCCCGGCCTCAAGTCCGTCTGCTCCCGTCGCTCCGTTGGGCGTGCCGGATGCGCCAACGATTGGCAACGCCGTTGCGGGCAATGCGCAAGTGACGATCAGCTTTACTTCGCCAATCAACACCGGTGGATCGCCACTCACCGGCTTCACTGCGACCTGCGGCGGCCTCAACGCAAGCGGAGGCAATTCTCCATTGACCGTTACCGGTTTGCCTAATGGCGTTAGCGTGAGTTGCACCGTGATCGCGAGCAATGCACAAGGCAATAGCCTGCCTTCAACGGCATCCAATACGGTCACGCCGTTTGCCCCGGCGACGAATCCCGACGCGCCGATCATTGGCGTCGCCGTCGCGGGCGACGCGCAAGTTACGATCAATTTCACGCCGCCCGCGAACGATGGCGGAGCGGCGATATCGATCTACACCGCGACCTGCGGAGGCCTGAGCGCGGGCGCAAATGGTTCACCGATTACGGTGACGGGATTGGCCAATGCTGTCGCCGTGACGTGTACCGTGGTGGCCACGAACAACGTTGGCACCAGCGCGCCCTCTGCCCCCTCAAACAGCGTGATACCACTCGGCTTTCCCGGCGCACCGATCATCGGCGTGGCGGTCGCGGGCAATACGCAAGTGACCGTCAACTTCGCGGCACCGAGCAACAACGGCGGTTCGGCCATCACCGGATACACCGCCACCTGCGGCACACAAAGTGCCTTCAACGGGATTCCGCCGATTATCGTTGGAGGGCTCGTGAATGGCGTCGCAGTAACCTGCCGCGTGTTTGCCACTACTGCGGTCGGCAATAGCGCGTTGTCGGCGGTTTCCAACAGCGTGACACCAGCAACGGTGCCAAGCCCGCCAGTAATTGGCGCCAGTGTGGCCGGCAACGCATCGGCCTCGGTTTCGTTTGGAGCGCCGAATAACAATGGCGGATTGCCCATTTTGAGCTACACCGCGTCGTGCACCAGCGGCATGACCACATTTACGTCAACAGGGACAGCATCGCCACTGTATGTGTTCGGTCTTGCCAATGGTCTGCCTTACACCTGCAACGTGAAAGCGAGCAACGCGCTTGGCGCAGGATCGGCGTCGGGCGATGTCGTTGTGACGCCCGTCGCATCGGCCATCACCACCGCCGTGCTATCGCGAAAGACTCACAACGGTGTGCAACGCGATTTGCCCCTCACCTTCGATCTGCCGCAGGGTGCGCCGCCCACTGTTGAGCCTCGCCTAATCGGCAATGGTCACGTCATTATTTTTCAATTCGCAATCGGCCCAATCAATGATCCCGGCAATCTGACACTCACGCCCAACATCGGCAACGCAACGGTCACGACGACAGGCAATGACGTCGCGGTGACGTTGACGGGCATTGCCGATAATCAGCGTGTCACATTG
>JANOKK010000298.1:0-3787 GCA_031419255.1 Betaproteobacteria bacterium | reverse complement strand
GAGAAGGCCATCGGGCGCGCGGTGAGCGGGAACACGATGCTCCTCGTCACTCGTCACCCGTCACCCGTCACGCGAGCGAGCACCGTCACCCTCATGACGGCACTTGCGGCGGCGAGCATGTTCCTCACCGCCTGCGGCTTTCATTTGCGCGGCGAATTCAACGTTCCATTCGCGAGCGTTTATGTCGCAACCACGGGTGCGTCGCAAGTCGCGAACGTATTGAAACGCGAGCTCGGCAACAGCCCGACCAAATTGATGCCGGTTGCCAAGGACGCCGAGGCGCAGCTCAATATCAGCGCCGAAAAGCGCGAGCGGATCATTCTTTCTCTCTCTGGCGCGGGACGCGTGCGCGAATACCAATTGAAAGTCAGCGTGCGCTATCAACTGGTGGACAGCAAAGGTGCCGTGGCAATTCCCACCAGCGAGATTCAATTGCAGCGCATCATGACTTACGACGATTCGCAAGTCATCGCCAAGCAACAAGAAGAAGCGCTGCTCTACAAAGACATGGAACAAGACGCCGCGAGCCAGATTTTGCGGCGCATGTCCGCGATCAAACGTCCGGCGTAGAACGACTGCCATGCGACTGACCGCCGAACAATTTCTGGAACGCCCTCCGGGCAAACTTTCTGCCCTGTACGCCATTCACGGCGCGGAGCCGCTCGCGGCACTCGAGGCGGGCGACGCGTTGCGTGCCCAGGCGCGTGCCGCCGGCTACATCGAGCGCGAGGTATTCACGGCGGAATCGGGCTTCGATTGGTCGAAACTGAAATCGGTCGGTGCCGAACTTTCACTTTTCGCCACGCAACGCCTGCTGGAATTGCGCGTTCCCACCGGCAAGCCGGGACGCGAAGGCGGGCCCGCGATCGAACAATTCTGCCAGCGTTTGCCTGACGATACCGTCACCATTTTTTTCCTGCCCGAGATCGATTGGCAGGGCCGTAAAACCAAATGGTTTACCGCGTTGGAATCCAGCGCCGTGATGATTGAGGCCACCGCCGTTGATCGCGCGCGGCTTCCGCAATGGTTAAAAGCGCGCCTCGCGCGGCAATCACAATCGGCCAGTGTGGATGCGTTGGAGTGGCTCGCGGATCGCATTGAAGGCAACTTGTTGGCAGCGCGGCAGGAGCTTCGCAAGCTCGAATTGCTTTGTCCGCCGGGTGAGATTTCTCTCGCGTCGTTGGAAGACAGTGTGGCTGACGTGTCGCGCTTTAATCCGTTCCAGTTGGTGTCGGCAATTCAGGACGCCGCCGGGGATGAGGACGGTGCGGGCACCGCGCGCATTCAGCGCATGCTCGATGGCTTGAAGGCCGAAGGCGACGCACCGCCATTGATACTGTGGATCATCGCCAATGAAATCCGCTCGCTGGCGCGGGTGCGCGGCATCACGCGATCCGGCTATCCCCCGTCACCGGCAAAAATGCGTGGATTGGAACGCGTCGCGCGCCGGCATACGCCGGAAACGCTGCTCGCGTTGCTCTTGCAAGCGGCCGAGATCGACCGCATGATAAAGGGCTTGAATGCAACTGACGCGTGGGATGCACTCGCCGAACTTGCGCGCGGATTGGCTGGAAAACCCTTGATGAAAGTCGCTTGATCGATGAATGCAGGTAACCCGATTTCCGCGCTGGCCGCGAAAGACGTGGCGGCCTATATGCGCGGCGTTGGTGCGCTCGCGCGGGATGCGACACGTGAACTTGCGCGCGCCACCACGGCGCAAAAAAATGCGGCATTGATGCACGCGGCCACAGCCATCGAAAAACATTCGGCGCTGATCCTCGCCGAGAACGCAAAGGATGTGGCGCGCGCGCGCGAAGCCGGGCACGACACGGCGTTTGTCGATCGCCTGATGTTGACGAACGCATCGATTGTCGCGATGGCCGAAGGTGTGCGCGAAGTGGCCGCACTCGCCGATCCGGTGGGCGAAATGAGCGAACTCAAATTCCGGCCCTCGGGCATTCAGGTCGGCAAGATGCGCGTCCCGCTCGGCGTGATCGGCATGATTTATGAATCGCGCCCCAACGTCACCGCCGATGCGGCAGCACTGTGCCTCAAATCCGGCAACGCCTGCATTCTGCGCGGCGGCTCAGAGGCGCGCGAATCGAATCGCGCCATTCATGCGGCGATTGTTGATGGTTTTCGTGCGGCGGGAATCATCGAATCCGCCGTGCAGCTCATCGCCACAACCGACCGCGCCGCCGTCGGTGAAATGCTGCGCATGAAAGGAGTGATCGACGTCATCATCCCGCGTGGCGGCAAGAGTTTGACCGCGCGCATCAGTGATGAATCGAGCGTGCCGGTCATCAAACATCTGGATGGAATTTGCCACGTTTACGTCGATGGCAAGGCCGATCTCGACAAGGCGGTGCGCATTGCCGATAACGCGAAGACCCAGCGCTATTCGCCCTGCAACACAATGGAAACGCTGCTCGTCGATGACGCCATCGCAGCGAAATTTCTGCCATTGATCGGCCGCATCTATGCCGACAAGAATGTGGAAATGCGCGCATGTCCAAGCAGCCGCGCGATACTTGAGGCGGCCGGCATCGACAATATCGAGTCCGCCACTGACGAAGATTTTCACACCGAATACCTGGCGCCGATCGTCTCGATTGCCATCGTGGCGGGTCTCGATGCGGCAATCGCGCATATCGCCAAATACGGCTCGCAGCACACCGACGCAATCGTCACTGAGGACCATTCGCGCGCGATGCGGTTTTTGCGCGAAGTCGATTCGAGTTCGGTCATCATTAACGCCTCGACCCGTTTCGCCGATGGCTTTGAGTACGGGCTTGGTGCCGAGATCGGCATCTCCACCGACAAACTGCATGCGCGTGGCCCGGTCGGGCTTGAAGGCCTCACGTCGCAAAAATGGGTGGTGTTCGGCGATGGTCAGATTCGCGGGTAAACACGCGCGTTGAAGCCCATCGTCCTGTTCGGTGGCACGTTCGATCCGGTGCATCGTGGCCATGTGGCGATGATCGAATGCGCGCGCGATGCCTTTGCGCCGGTGCGCATGGTGGTGTTGCCGGCAGGAAACCCTTATCAGAAGGGCAGAATGCCTTTTGCCTCGCCGTCGCAGCGCGCGGCCATGCTGCGGCTTGCCTGCAAGACAATTCCTGCGGTGAGTATTGATACGCGAGAATTTGATCGCGCCGGGCCGACTTACACGGCGGATACGTTGCGCGAATTTCGCGGCGAGTTCGGTAATGCGGTGCCGCTGATCTGGCTGCTCGGCGGCGATGCCTTTGCGCGCCTCGATACATGGCATGAATGGCGATCGTTGTTCAGCCTCGCGCACTTCGCGATAATTTTGCGCGAAGGCGAACCGCACCCGTTGAAGGCGGCGAGCGCCGCGTTGACGCGCGCACTCGCGAATCGGCAAAGCGCGGTCGCCACACTGTCGACTTCGGCGTCGGGGCGCTACGCAATTCTCGATGCCGCCGTGCTGCCGATCTCATCCACCGCCATTCGCGCACGGCGCGCGCGCGGCGAATCCACTCGCGAATTGGTGCCCGACGCCGTTTGCGACTATATTGAGCAGCACAAACTCTATTTATCCGGGGAGCAGCAATAAGTTGGCCACGAAAAAACTCACCGCCATCGTCATCGACGCGCTCGAAGACATCAAGGCGCGCGACATCAGACTCGTCAATGTTTCAAAACTCACTTCCGTATTCGATTACATCGCCATCGCCAGCGCGGATTCGTCACGCCAGACCAAGGCACTCGCCAAGAACGTTTTCGACAAAGTGAAAGAATCCGGCGGCTGGATTTACGGCATCGA
>JANOKK010000297.1:0-1353 GCA_031419255.1 Betaproteobacteria bacterium | reverse complement strand
ATGACGGGTACACCGACCGCACCATAAGGCGAGCTGTCACGTGACGCCACGATGAAACCGCGCGAGGCCGCAATCGCGGCGATGTAGCCATCAGGCGTTGGGAATCCTCGGCCGCGGATCTTTGCCATCACGGCCAGGTCCGCGTAACGCCGAGCCGCATCGATGTCGAATGGCAACACCCGATCCCTGAACAACCCCATCAGGCCGTCAAGAGCTTTTGCCAGCATGTCTCTACGCTTACCTGCCGGGAGCGCTGCGATCCCGAATAGCAATTCGGCCAACGTCACGCTGGACAGGTACAGTGTTTCGGCGGCTTGATGATTCAGCCAGGCACGCACAGACGGATGAGGCTCTGGCTTCATCGCTTCGGAAACGACATTTGTATCGAGGACGATCATTCAAACCTCGGCGGTTTCGCGGCCTTCTTGTCTCTCACTTTGTCGAAGACCTCGAAATCCTTGTTTGTCAAACCGATCTTGCGGCCCAATGCGGCAAGGGCGTCACCCACTCGAACACGCGTTTCTGGCTTGACCGCGTTCGCCAGAATCTCCCGAACTTCGGCCTCGGTACTGTGCCCATGTTGAGCGGCCTGCACCCGCAACGCGCGATGCACGTCGTCGGGCAGATTTCGTACTGTCAGCATTGCCATAGCATCACCTCATGTAAACGCATATTTCGCATTCATTATGCTGCTTTGAATGCATTTCAGCAAGTGGCATCATCATGTCGAAAAACGCATACGAATTGGCTGCGGCGCCCGTCAACAAAGTCGCGGCGCGCACCAAGCTGGCGCGGCGTTGGCATGATTGGATGGAAATGGATACGGGCACCATCGCCGACGGTGAGGCGACGATTGATGATGTCGGTTCGGAGCTATTTCACGTCATGTTGGATGTGGCCAGTGTGCGCAAGCAGGCCTGGACGGAAAAATGGATACTGCAAAATGCGCTGGTGCTATTCGGTCCGGCGCTGGTGGCTTGAGGCAAAAAAAATGGCACCGCGAGGTGCCATTTATTGCATCGCGATCGAACGCGTTACTTCATCAAACCCTTTTCCTTGAAGTACTTCACCGCACCCGGATGAAACGGCACGGTGTTGCCTTCGAGCATTTGCTCCTTGGTGATGTTTGCGACCGCTGGATGCAATTTTTTGAAGTCTTCCAGATTGTCGAACACCGCCTTGGTGATGATGTACGCCGTCTGTTCCGGCAAATCCGCGCTGGCGACAATGGTGGCCAACACGCCGAATGTAGCTTGCGCATTGTCGGTGCCTTTGTACATCTTGCCAGGCACGCTTGCTTTTGCGTAGAAGCCGTTGTCCTTTACCAGCTTGTCCACGCCGGGGCCGACGACC
>JANOKK010000296.1:0-2456 GCA_031419255.1 Betaproteobacteria bacterium | reverse complement strand
TGCCATCAAACCCACCTACGGGCGCGTCTCTCGTTACGGCATGATCGCATTTGCCTCAAGCCTGGATCAGGCTGGGCCGATGGCCAGTAGCGCGGAGGACTGCGCCCTGTTGCTCGATGCGATGGCGGGGTTCGATGAGCGCGATTCCACCAGTCTCAACACGCCAAAGGCCCAGGAATCAATACTGGCGCGGTTCGCCGCGGCAATTGCTTCAGACACCAGCACTGGCGGGCCTCTCCAGGGGGTGCGCATTGGCGTACCGCGCGAATTTTTCGGTGTGGGATTGGCGGCTGACGTGGGCGCGCGGGTGGAAGCGGCGTTGCGCGAAGTTGAAAAACTGGGGGCCACGCGGGTGGATATTTCGTTGCCGCGAACCACGCTATCGATCCCCGCTTATTACGTGCTCGCGCCCGCCGAAGCATCTAGCAATTTGTCGCGTTTCGACGGCGTGCGCTACGGTCATCGCGCAAAGGAATATCGCGATTTAAACGACATGATCGAGCGTTCGCGCGCCGAGGGATTTGGCGCGGAAGTGAAACGCCGTATTTTCACTGGGGCGTATGTGCTGTCGCGCGGCTACTACGATGCGTATTACTTGCAAGCGCAGCGCGTGCGGCGACTGATTGGCCAGGATTTTCAGGATGCGTTCAAATCGTGCGATGTCATCATGGGGCCGGTTGCGCCGACCACTGCGTGGAATATCGGCGAGAAAAAAAATGATCCGGTCGCTATGTACTTGGAAGATATTTTTACGCTCGGTGTGAGCCTTGCCGGATTGCCGGGCATGTCGGTTCCGTGTGGATTTGATGCCAATGGTTTGCCGGTGGGTCTGCAAATTATCGGCAACTATTTCGATGAAGGCACGATGCTTGGCGTCGCGCACCGCTATCAGCAAGCAACCGATTTCCACACGCGCATGCCTGAGACATTTCAGTGAGTACGATGAGCAAGATCCCTGCAGGCTGGCAAGTGGTCATCGGGCTGGAAACGCACACCCAGCTCTCCACCGCCTCGAAAATTTTTTCAGGCTCGCCGACTGCTTATGGCGCAGAGCCGAATACGCAGGCGAGTGCAGTTGACTTAGCCTTGCCGGGCACGTTGCCGGTATTGAACAAAGCTGCCGTGGAATGTGCGATCAAATTCGGCCTCGCGGTGAATGGCGAAATTGCCGCGCGATCGATTTTCGCGCGCAAGAATTATTTTTATCCCGATCTGCCCAAGGGCTATCAAATCAGCCAGTTCGAATTGCCGGTGGTGGTGGGGGGCACCGTGACAATTGATGTGGGCGGCGTGGAGAAAGTCGTGCAACTCACGCGCGCGCATCTTGAAGAAGATGCCGGCAAATCGTTGCATGAAGGACTCGAAACCAGCGGGGTTTCGGGAATCGATTTAAATCGCGCTGGCACGCCGCTGCTGGAGATCGTTACTGAGCCGTGCATGTATTCGGCCGAGGAGGCGGTTGCCTACGCGAAAGCATTGCACGGCATCGTCACGTGGATCGGAATTTGCGATGGCAACATGCAGGAAGGATCGTTCCGATGCGACGCGAATGTATCCGTGCGCCGAGTTGGTGAAGCGAAGCTCGGTACTCGTGCAGAAATCAAGAACGTCAATTCGTTTCGTTTTCTGGAGCGCGCGATTCAATACGAGATTCACCGGCAGGTTGAGTTGATTGAAGATGGCGGAACAGTGGTGCAGGAGACGCGGCTGTATGATGCCGATCACGACGAGACGCGCTCGATGCGGTCAAAAGAAGATGCGATGGACTATCGCTATTTTCCGGATCCGGATTTGCTGCCATTGGAGATTTCAAGGGAATGGATTGCGGGCGCAAAAGAAGCGATGCCACCATTGCCCGCCGAGTTGCGCGATAAATTTGTCAATAGTTTTGGTATCGCGCATGCGGATGCGGTCGTGATCACGCAGGCGCGTGCAATGACGGCCTTTTACGAATCGCTTACACAAGCGCTGGGTGGCGGCCACAAGTTGGCGGCGACCTGGCTGGTCGGTGAATTTAGCGCGGCACTCAACCGAGGCGGACTTGATTGGCAAGAGGCGCCGATAGACGCGAACCGGATGGCGGGATTACTTCGTCGTATCGCTGACGGCACGATATCCGGCAAGGCTGGCAAAGAAGTGTTTGACGACATGTGGAACGGCGCGTTGGAGGCAGATGCCATCATTGCCGCCAAGGGCCTCACACAAAATTCCGACGCCAGCGCCATCGAAAAAATGATCGACGACGCCATCGCCGCCAATCCAAAATCCGTCGAAGAATACAAAGCCGGCAAAGAGAAAGCGCTCAACGCCCTGTTTGGTCAGGTGATGAAGGCGAGCAACAAGACTGCGAATCCGGCGCAGGTGACCGAGATTCTCAAACGGAAATTGTCATCCTGACCCCGGACTTGATCAGGGGGAAGGATCTCGTTGCGACGAAATCCTTCACGTTGTTCAGG
>JANOKK010000295.1:0-2668 GCA_031419255.1 Betaproteobacteria bacterium | reverse complement strand
CGCCGCGCAAATGTATGCCCTCGACGCGTGGCGAATACACAAATATCTCGAATAGCGGTCGCGGTGCCGGAAGCTCCGGCACTTTCGCCGAATCGAACTTGAATGAGAGATAGGACTTTCGCTTGCCCGCCGCGTTGGTTTGATAAAAATTGGACCGCACCGTCGCAAGGATCACGCTCAAGTAGCGCCGTAATATGCGGTCTTCATCCGCGTTGGCGACGGCATCCAGCGCGGTCTCGATGGCGCTGACGCCAAGCTTCATCATTTCAGCGCGGTCGACATGGAGTGCGGGATTGAATCGCGAATGAAACAATTCCACCAGTTCGCCGGTGACGCCGGCATGATTGGCGAGCGTATTTTCGATGTACTGCTGGCTGAAATTAAAACCGGTCTGTTTTAGATACTTCGCATACGCGCGCAGCATCACGATCTCGTCTGCGGCGATGTGCGCGGCCAGCGTCAGTCGATTGAAGCCATCGTTCTCGACTTCCTTTGCCCAGATGCGCGCAAACGCGTTTTCAAATTTCGCCTTGATTTCTTCGAGATGAAACGCAACCTCCAACGGCGAGAGCGAAAAATCGTGGATGTGAACTGCCGGCGCATTGTGGCGCGCAATCACGTACGAGCGTTCGCCTTCAACGCGCACGCCCATGTTTTCCAGCATCGGCAGCGAACTCGACAGCGCCACCGGTTTGCCGACTTGATAAAGTCGAAACCGCAGCGCGCGACGGGCGCGTTCACCCGGTTGTGGATAGAGCGACATCGCAATGGGCATATCAGCCGTGATTGTGCGTACCGCGATAAAATCCGCGACCGCTTGTTCGGCACCGGTGTCTTCGGTGTACCCAACCGGAAACGGCAACACGAATTGGCGGCGCGCATCGTTGGCGGCGTCTTCACCCGCCGTTTTGATTAATCGCTCGAACACACCTTCTTCCCAGCGCCTCACCGCTGCCACCACTTCCGCCTCGAGCGATTTGAAGTCGGTCACCGCTTCGGCAGCGGGCGAGGTGCGCACCAGCATGTGGATGCGCGCCAGCACGGACTCGGACAATTGCACATTGAATTCCGCGCTGATGCCTTTGAACGCACGTTTGAGAATTTCCTGCAATTTCACCCGGACTTCGGTGTTGTAATTTTCGCGCGGCAGGTAAATGAGGCAGGAATAAAAGCGCGCATAAATATCGCGGCGCACGAATAATTTCGTGCGCGCCCGTTCACCGAGGCGCAGCACACCCATCGCGGTGTCGAATAAATCATCCTCGCCGATCTGAAACAATTCATCGCGCGGCCAGTTATCCAGAATCGAATACAAATTCTTGCCGGAGTGGCTCGAATGCGGGAAGCCCGCGCGATCCATCACGCGCTGAATTTTTTGCCGCAGCAGCGGAATCTGTTGCGGATTCTCGTGATAAGTCGATGACGTATAAAGGCCGATGAAACGCCGCTCGCCGATGACATGTCCATCGGTATCGAAGCGTTTCACACCGACGTAATCGAGGTAGCCTGAACGATGCACCGTCGCACGCGAATTCGCTTTGGTCAACGCCAACAAAGTCGGCTTGCGCGCGAGTGCGCGCAATGCGGCAGGCAATTCATTGAAGCTCTGCGAGACGCCCCCCAGTTTTGGCTCGCGCAATATACCGAGTCCGGATTTGGGCACGATTTTCAACACATCCACGCCATCGACTTCGGCGAGATCGTATTCTCGATAACCGAGGAACGTGAAATGACTCTCGCCCGCCCACGTTAGGAAGGCGCGCGCTTCGTCGATTTCCTCCAGCGGCACTGACTTTGCGGCACCGCCCATCGCCTGAATGGTCTCGGTGACTTTTGCAATCATCTTCGGCCAATCATCCACTGCCGCGCGCACGTCGTTCAACACCGAGACGAGTCCATCGCCCAATGCCTTCAGACGCGCCGCATCGGAAATGCGTTCGATTTCTACATGAATCCACGATTCCAGCTTTTCACCGTCACGGGCTTCTTCAAGGCTCGTAAGTCCGCCATCCTGATCGCGCGTTGCACTAAAAAGCGGATGCACCACCAACAGCACACCGATGCCTTGCCGATTGATTTCCATCGCGATCGAATCGACCAGGAATGGCATGTCGTCGTTGATGAATTCAATGACCGTACAGGTGGCTTCGAAGCGGTGCTCGGCCATCTTCGGGTTGAAGATGCGCATCTTCGGCGCGCCGGCGTGGTATTCCTGTCCAAATCCAAAATGCGAGAGCGTCAGTGCGCTCCAGGTTTCCGCATCACGCATGGACAAATCATCGGCATCGATGCCGCCGCAATATTTGGCGGCGAAGGTCTGCACATGGGCGCGCTGCGCAGCGGGGACCTTGCTTGCGGCCAGTTTAGTGATCTCGGCGAGGAGCGCGGTTTTCTTGTCTCTTGCTTTGTTGGGCATATCGATTCCCAGTGAATTTGGGTAGACGGGAATTATATGCCGGTGGCGTGGAGGGGAGATTTCAGAGAGGCGACGGAAATCAGCGGAAATTGGCGTGGAAATAAAGTTTTTGCGCGTGCTTGTGTGGGTGGCGCGTGTTGGGGTGTTGGCGGATGTTTCTCCCGACGCGCGGCACGTCGGCGGAGGCCGGCACGCGCGAACATACGGTGCGACGATCGAAAGAAACTGTCATTCTGAGTGCAGCGAAGAATC
>JANOKK010000294.1:0-3752 GCA_031419255.1 Betaproteobacteria bacterium | reverse complement strand
ACACAAAGCACTGCGGAAAAGAAATTGCGGGCGAGGGTCAACGCCAATGCTTGAACGGAAGTAGGATGGGTGGAGCGCAGCGATACCCATCTTCCTGTCGTACCAAGTTGATGGGTATCGCTACGCTCCACCCATCCTACGACTCGCCAGGATTTCCAAATTGCGCGCAGGTCAACCATTTTTCTGCACCGCGTTTTGCCGCTCAACATCAACATCCATGTATTTCCACACCGAACGCAACATCGCGTGCCGCCGATAGTTCAGCACCCACGGATGCCACATATCCGTCAAGATGCGGTGCACGTTCACTTTCACCGGGGCATACGTCATGATGATGCGCACCATCTCGCGCACCAATGCCTGTCGTTCTGGCCCATGCGGCGTGACGCGGTATTTTTCGTAGAGTCGGTCGAATTCGGCGTTCTTGAAGCGCGGCAAATTACCCTTATCGCCTTCGTTGGGGCCGTAGTATTGCGTCAACCACGTATTCGCGTCAGGTATGACGGCCGAGTCGCCCAATTGCCACATTTGCCGCTGGCCAGCGTACACCGCCTTTAAATTGTCGGGCCATTTCGCAATATTGAATTTCAGTTTGATGCCGAGCGCAGTCATGCTCTTTTGCCACAGTTCGTTGTATTGGCGCGAATTCGAATCGGGCTCGGAGGCGAACTCGATCACCAGCGGTTTGCCGTCCGGCAACTCGCGATAGCCATCCCCGTCGCGGTCGATGTAGCCGTACATATCGAGCAGCGCTTTCGCGCGCGGCAAATTGTATTCAGCGATGGAGGTCCTGAATTCAGGGTCATAGCCCATGGCCCCGGGACCGATCGGCTGGTGCGCGGGGATTGCCTGATTCTTGCGGAGAATGCGAATTTCTTCCTCATTCGAGTAGCCCATCGTGATCGCGCGCCTCAACGCGATTTGCGCGGGAGAATAGCCGCCTATCACCGGATCGATCATGTTGAAAATTACGAATACCAGCGCCATTTCCGGAAATTGCGCCATGCGCATTCCGCGCTTGTCCAGATTGGGGGCGATGTGATTGTTGGGGATCGCAATATTGGCGAAGTCATTTGGCAGCCGTTCCAGAAAATCATGTTCTTCATTCAGAAACGCGAGCCAGCGCGGCTGAACTTCTTCGACGATGCTGATTTCAATATTGCCGATCTGCGGTAGGCGCTTGCCCTGGTTGCGTTTCAGCATTTCTTGTCCGGCGATGTCGTCGGTGCCGGGCGCTGCGTTCCAATAATCCTCGCGGTAATGCGGACTCGCCTCAAGTGTAATTTTTGACGATCGTGTCCATTGCCTGAGGCGATAAGGCCCCGTACCCACCGGGTGCTCCATGATGCGGTCGCCGTAATACTCCACCACTTCGCGGGCCAGCGCCGCCATCCATGCCATATGCCCCATCATGTATTGCATGTTTGGTTCGAGGCGTTTCAGTTTTATCTGAAACACGTAGCGATCGAGCGTTCTTAATCCTTCAACCGGTCGGTCGTAGTCGAACTTGCCGCCTGCCTTGGCTGATTCATACATTTCGTCCATGCCGGCGATGAGCCCCTCAAAATCGCCGAAGTGTTTGGACTTCGTTTTCGGGTCGAAGTGCCGTTTGATGCTGTACACATAGTCGGCGGCAACCAACTCGCGCTTTTTTCCGGCAAACGCGATGTCGTCCGCGAAATAGATACCGGGTTTCACTCGCAGCGTGTAAGTCATCTGGTCCGACGACACCTCGGGCATCGCGACCAGCGTGTTCGGCACCAGTTTGAGCGGCTTCGCGAGGTAATCGTAGGTCAGCGGCGGATCGAAAATCGCGGCGATTATGTGGTTCGAATATGTGTCGCTAACCTGTGCGGGGTCGAAGCCGGTTTCGGCGATCGGGAAGGCATAGCGCAAGGTCTTTCGTGCGTCCGGCGCGGCCACTGCATCGCCAACGCGGGCAAGCGCAACGGTGATGAAAACCGCAAGGAGAAATTTCACGCCCACTCAGTTCGCCGCCCAATACTTCTTCTGCGCATCGACATCGATATCGACGTATTTCCACCATGTTTGCGATTGCACCAGCGGGCGGCGAAATCCAATCACATACGGGTACCACATGTCGGTGATGATGCGATGGGCGTTGAGTTTCAGCGGCGCATAGGAGACGATGATTTTTGTCATTTTCTGGTACAGCGCCGTGCGCTCGGGGCTGTGCGGCAGTTTTTCGGCTGCATCGAAAGCTTCGTCGTATTCCTTCGATTTGAATCGCGAGCGGTTGCCCTTGAAACCCGCATTCGGGCCGTAGAATGTTGAAAGCGAGCTCCCCGCGTCGGGTGTCGACGCTGTATTGGCCAGGGACCACATCATCAATTTTCCGGCGTTGGATTCCTTCAGCAGATCCGGCCATTTTGCCTTGCGGATGTCGATGCGGATGCCGATCGAATCCATGCTGCGTGTCCAGAGCTCATCGAGCTGTTTGTCGCGCTCGGTGGGCGTTGAATTGCTTTTCAAGGTGAGCGGCGTGCAACCGGGCGCTTCGCGGTAGCCGTCGCCATCGCAATCGACATAGCCGTACATATCCAGTAGCGCCTTCGCCTTGGCGGGGTTGTATTCGCCCGCATTGGTGCGGAAGTTTTTTTCGTAGCCCGCTACACCGGGCGCGTACGTGGTGTGCGCGGGATAGGCTTGCATTTTATAGATCACACGGATTTCATCTTCCGTCTTGTAGCCGAGCGAAATCGCGCGCCGCAGCGCCACCCTCTCCGGCGAATAGCCACCGATCTGCGAATCCTCCATGTTGAAATACATGAAGGTCAGATCGAGCGCGGCGGACTGCGAGTGGCCAATTTTCTTTTTTTGCAGGTTGGGGGCCAGCATGTTGTTTGGCACCGCGATGTTGGCAAATTCCTCGGGCATGCGCCAGAGCAGATCGTGCTCGCCGCCCAGAAACGCAAGCCAGCGCGGCTGCCGCTCTTCGATGATGGAGATTTCGAAACGCCCCACGAGGGGCAGTCGCCTGCCTTTCATGCGCGCGAGAATCGCCTGCCCCTCAACATCGTCCGGCGCCGGATCGGCCGAATAATATTCCTCGCGGAAGTTGGGGTTCGGCTCAAAGGTGATTTTTGCGGAGCGCTTCCAGGATGCCACGCGGTAAGCCCCGGTACCGACCGGATTGGCGCCAATATCATCGCCGTACTTCTCGACCACCTCGCGCGCGACCGCGCAAGAAACCCGGCAATCGGCGAAGTTGTAAATCCAGTTGGGTTTGGGATCCTCCAGCTTGATCTGCAAGGTGTACCGGTCGAGCGCCTTGACGCCTTCGAGCGGCGTGTCGTAATCCATCTTGTTGTTCTTGCGGATGCGTTTCATGAAATCATCCGAACCGACAAGGTAGCCTTCGACTTCCCCCAGCAGCGGCGCGGAGAGTTTGGGATCCATCAAGCGTTTGATCGTGTAGACGTAATCTTCCGCGATCAATTCGCGTTTTTTGCCGCCAAAGGCCTCGTGGTTGTCGAAATAGATCCCCGGTTTCACGCGCAGCGTGAGGGTCTTGTAGTCGGCGGATACTTCCGGCATCGCCACCAGCGTGTTGGGAATCAGCTTCAGCGGGCGCGCTAGCACATCGTAGCGAAGCGGCGTGTCGAACACTGCATTGTTGATGATGTTCGAGTAGTTATCGCTGATTTTTTGCGGGTCCATCGAAGTTTCGGCAACCTCGAAAGCGTAGCGCAGGATTTTTTTCGGATCAGGCTGCGCGCCGACATTGGCCG
>JANOKK010000293.1:0-1370 GCA_031419255.1 Betaproteobacteria bacterium | reverse complement strand
GTCAATGACCGTGCCGGAAATACCCGATTGCACGCGAAGCGAGGTATCTTTTACGTCCGACGCTTTTTCGCCGAAAATCGCGCGCAGCAGCTTTTCTTCCGGCGTCAGTTGTGTCTCGCCTTTCGGCGTTACCTTGCCGACCAGCACGTCCCCGGCTTCCACTTCGGCACCAATATAAATAATGCCGGATTCATCAAGTCGACCCAGCATCCGTTCGGACAAGTTTGAAATATCGCGGGTAATTTCTTCCGGTCCGAGTTTGGTATCGCGCGCGACCACCGACAATTCCTCGATATGAATCGAGGTATAACGATCTTCGGCAACTATGCGCTCGGAGATCAAAATCGAATCTTCGAAGTTGTACCCGTTCCAGGGCATGAACGCGACCAGCAGGTTTTGTCCCAGTGCAAGCTCGCCCATATCGGTTGAGGCGCCGTCGGCGATCACGTCGTTCTTGGCAATGAAATCACCCACCTTCACCAGTGGACGCTGGTTGATGTTGGTGTTTTGATTGGAACGCACGTACTTCACAAGGTTGTAGATATCAACGCCCGCTTCACCCGGTTGGGTTTCATTGTCATTGACACGAACCACCACGCGTCCTGCATCAACGAAATCTACGCGGCCGCCGCGACGCGCCAATACAGCCGTGCCGGAGTCCATGGCCACGGTGCGCTCAATGCCGGTACCGACCAGAGATTTTTCCGCGCGCAAACAAGGAACCGCCTGGCGCTGCATGTTTGAACCCATCAGCGCACGATTCGCATCATCGTGCTCGAGGAACGGGATCAGCGATGCCGCAACGGATACGATCTGCGCAGGTGCCACGTCGATATACTCAATCTTGTCGGGTGCCGACAGCATGAATTCATTCTTGTTGCGACAGGAGACCAGTTCATCAACGAAACGACCGGTCTTATCGGTTTCAGCGTTCGCCTGCGCAATAACGTATTTACCCTCTTCGATCGCGGACAGATAATCGATTTCGCCGGCAACTTTGCCGTTGTGTACTTTGCGATACGGGGTTTCGATGAAACCATACTCGTTCACACGCGCATAGAGTGCCAGCGAGTTAATGAGGCCGATGTTCGGGCCTTCTGGCGTCTCGATCGGGCACACGCGACCGTAATGCGTCGGATGTACGTCGCGCACTTCGAAGCCGGCACGCTCTCGCGTCAAGCCCCCCGGGCCCAGGGCGGATACGCGACGCTTATGCGTGATCTCGGACAGTGGATTGGTTTGATCCATAAACTGAGATAACTGCGACGACCCAAAAAATTCCTTGATCGCGGCGGACACCGGCTTGGCGTTGATCAAATCGTGCGGCATCAGGTTTTCCGCTTCGGCTTGCGACAGGCGTTCGCGCACCG
>JANOKK010000292.1:0-1236 GCA_031419255.1 Betaproteobacteria bacterium | reverse complement strand
CGATCTCGTCGGCTCGGATACAACGGCGGTTGCCGTTGCGGCGGCATTGAAGGCCGACGAATGCCAGATCTATACCGATGTGGACGGTGTCTACACGACCGACCCGCGCGTGGTGCCCGAGGCGCGCCGGCTGGATCGCATCACCTTCGAGGAGATGCTTGAACTGGCCAGCCTCGGCAGCAAGGTATTGCAGATTCGCTCGGTGGAATTCGCGGGCAAATACAAGGTGAAGCTGCGCGTGTTGTCATCGTTCACGCCGTTTGATTCGACTGATACCGGCACATTGATCACGTATGAGGAAGAAGAGTCCATGGAACAGCCCATCATCTCCGGCATTGCATTTACGCGCGACGAAGCCAAATTGACGGTGACCGGTGTGCCCGACCGCCCCGGCATCGCCTACGCGATTCTCGGCCCGATTGCGGAGGCCAATATCGATGTCGATGTGATCATTCAAAACACTTCCGTCGATGGCATTACGGATTTTTCGTTCACCGTGCATCGCAATGATTTCACTCGGGCGCTCGCTATCCTGAAAGAGAAAGTGCAACCCGTCATCAATGCCAAGGATGTCATCGGCGACAATAAGAGCGCGAAGGTATCGATTGTCGGCATCGGCATGCGTTCGCATGCGGGGATCGCGGCGAAGATGTTTGAATGCCTCGCCCGCGAGAACGTCAATATCCAGATGATTTCCACTTCCGAAATCAAAACGTCTGTGGTGGTTGACGAGAAATATATGGAACTCGCGGTGCGCGCATTGCATCAGGCGTTTGAACTCGATAAACTTCCGGCCTGAGTGTTATTTCATCAAGTTTTTTTGCCAAGGCCGCCTGAACGGGCGGCCTTGTTGCTTTATGGAGTCGGCCATGTATGGTTACAGAGCGGCAATCATTGCTGCATTCATAGTTGGAGTTTTTATGACCATCGGTGTTTCAGCGGCGATTGCCCAGGAAGACCCTTATCTTTGGCTAGAAGATGTGATGGGAGAAAAGTCAATTTCATGGGTCAAGCAGCAGAATGCCAAATCGCAAAAGACCCTGGAAGCATCGCCGCAATTTGTCGCCATTCGCGACAAGACGCTAGAAGTACTCAATTCGCGCGCGCGCATTCCCGCCATCGTCAAGCGCGGCGAGTGGTTCTACAATTTCTGGCAGGACGAAAAAAGCGTGCGCGGCATCTGGCGGCGCACCACAATGGCCGAGTATCGCAAGGCCGAGCCAAAGTGGGAAACGG
>JANOKK010000291.1:0-6848 GCA_031419255.1 Betaproteobacteria bacterium | reverse complement strand
TCCAAGGCCTGCTTGATTCGGTGGTGATCAAAACACGCGATCGGGTCAATTGATGTCGCCTTTGGCGCGGCTGCTGACGGCGCTTGTCCGTGGCTATCAACTTATATTTAGCCCTTATCTCGGCAGCCAATGCCGCTTCACGCCGTCGTGTTCGCACTATGCGCTGGTTGCGTTGAGCAAACATGGCGCGTGGCGTGGCAGTTATATGTCGACTCGGCGTATTATGCGATGCCATCCGTGGTGTGAGGGCGGGTATGATCCGGTTCCCTGATCCGGTCGGCGGCGAAGTTCACCGGCGATAGTCGGTTCGTCGTACTCAAGTTCCTTTTTCAAACAAAGTTTTCAACGAGAGTTTATGGATACGCAACGAATTATTGCGCTGGTTGTTTTCGTCTTTAGCGGCACGCTGTTGTGGGAAGCCTGGAACAAATACAACCAACCGCCGGTTCCCACCCAAAGCGCGGTTCAAGCAAAAAACGGCGCATCTAACGCGTCGCCCGGCAATGCCGCGACGGCAGTACCGACGCCATCGGTGCCGCAATCGGCGGCCTCCACCTCGCCGGGCGCATTGCCGCCCGCCGCAAGTGTGGCATCGACAAACAAACGAATTTCCGTGGAAACGGACGCGCTTTTAGTGGAGCTGGACACCTCGGGCGGCGATATTCGCAAAGTCACACTCCGGAATCATCTCGCGCGAGGCGATACGACCAAGCCCTTCACGCTTTTGCAAGACAAGCAGGATTCTTACTTTATCGCCCAGTCGGGCTTGTTGGGGCAAGATCTGCCGAGCCACTTGGCAACATGGACGACGAAGCAAGACAAGTACCGGATGGACAGTGGGGACACACTCTCGGTAACGCTGACATTCATCGCGGCGTCAGGAGTTTCCATCGATAAAGTTTTCACATTTACCCGTGGAAGCTATGTGATCGGTGTCCGATACACGATAAAGAATGAATCCAGTGCAGCGATTTCTCCAAGCGCCTATTTCCAATTTCTGCGTGATGGCAATCCCCCGGAGGGAGAGAGTGCCGGCAATATGTTTGCCGGCGTGGTGACGTTTACAGGACCGGCAATTTATTCCGATTCGAAAAAATTCCAGAAAGTGGATTTTTCGGCAATCGACAAGGGGAAGCAAGAACACATTAAGGAATCCACCGATGGCTGGGTTGCCATGGTTCAACACTACTTTGTATCTGCCTGGCTTCCGCAAGACAAAATTAAGCGCGAGTATTTCACCAAGAAGGTCAGCGACAAGCTTTTCACCGCTGGCGTCATTGTGCCGATGGCGAGCATCGCGCCGGGTGCAAGCGAGAGCATTTCAATGCCTTTGTATGTCGGCCCGCAGGAGCAGGAAAAACTGAAGCAGCTCGCCCCCGGCCTCGATTTGGCAGTGGATTATGGGTGGCTCACCATACTTGCTTACCCCATGTTTGCGGTACTGTCGTGGATCAACAAGATCACCAGCAATTGGGGTTGGACCATCATCATCTTTACGATTCTGTTAAAGCTGGTGTTTTTCCCACTGAACCAAAAAGCCGGCAAGTCAATGGCGCACATGAAACACCTGGCACCCAAAGTGGAAGCGTTAAAGGCCCGCTATGGTGACGACAAGCTGAAAATGAATCAGGCAATGATGGAGTTGTATAAGACTGAAAAGATTAACCCACTAGGCGGTTGCTTGCCGATCTTGATCCAGATGCCTTTCCTGATTGCAATGTATTGGGTCTTGCTTGGTGCGGTCGAGTTGCGCAATGCGCCATGGCTGGGTTGGATCACGGATCTCTCAACGCCGGATCCCTTTTATGTGTTGCCGGTGATCATGGGCGCATCAATGCTGATACAGACCAAGTTGAATCCGACCCCCCCGGATCCGATTCAAGCAAAAGTGATGATGCTGATGCCCGTTGTCTTCTCGGTCATGTTTTTCTTTTTCCCCGCCGGCCTGGTGCTGTATTGGACAATGCAAAATATTATCGGTATCGGCCAACAGTGGTACATCAATAAGACGACGTCCCAACTGGCGGCTCCCAAAGCGCGGCAGTGAAAATGTAGCGTGGGTTGAGAATGAAAAGAAGCCGCCATCGATTGGCGGCTTTTTCATTCTCAACGGCATGCTAAATTGTCCACATCGCAAGGAATAAAAAAAGATGCGCGAAATGGTTTCACGTGGAACAACAGACACCATTGCAGCAATCGCGACGCCGGTCGGCCGGGGTGGCATTGGCATTGTGCGCGTTTCGGGGGCGCTCGCAGAATCCATTATGCGCGCCGTCATGTGCAAAACACTTGATGCGCGCCACGCAACGTTTAGCGACTTTAATGACGGTGAAGGGGTCGCAATTGATCGGGGGCTGGGTATTTTTTTCCCGGCTCCGCACTCATACACGGGTGAAAACGTCTTTGAGCTCCAGGCGCATGGCGGGCCGGCAGTATTGACAAGATTACTCAAGCGCTGCCTGGAGCTGGGAGCAAGATTGGCCCAACCCGGCGAATTTACCGAACGCGCATTTTTGAATAATAAACTCGACCTTACGCAAGCGGAGGCGGTTGCCGACCTGATCGAAGCAAGCTCGGAAGAGGCGGCAAGGTCGGCGGCCCGAACCTTGTCAGGCGAGTTTTCTCGCCGAGTCTTTGCGATAACCCAAGCGCTCACCGAGCTACGAGCACATGTTGAGGCTTGTATTGACTTTCCAGAGGAGGAAATCGATCTTGCTGATCGTGCGTTGCAACGAGAGAAGCTTGAGGGAATACGTAACGCGCACGTTGAGCTTGTGCATGAAGCGCGGCTTGGCGCTGTGCTTCGAGATGGACTCACCGTTGCGCTGATCGGTCGGCCAAATGTCGGAAAATCCAGTTTGCTGAATTACCTGGCCGGCGACGACATTGCCATTGTCACCCCCGTCGCCGGAACCACTCGCGACCATGTTCGTGCCACCATCCATATCGATGGCTTGCCAATCCACCTTATCGATACCGCTGGATTGCGCGAGACCGACGACCTGGTTGAAAAGATCGGCATTTCGCGTACCTGGGCCGCAATTGAGGCAGCAGGAGCCGTCTTGCTGATTATGGAAGCCGGAGAAATGGCGGGCAGAAACGAAGCTGAAATCCTGGGCCGTATCCCCGAAAATATCCCCAAAATCTGGGTGTATAACAAAATTGATCTTTATGAAGGTTCACAAGTTTCACGTGGAACATTGCTAGCCGGGGCCGACGCGCAAGTAAAGGTGTCTGCGCTCACTGGCGAGGGAATGGACGAATTGCGAGGATGGTTGTTGCGAACCGCAGGATGGCAACCTGGGGAGGGGGTATTTCTCGCTCGCGAGCGACACCTGATTGCACTCGCCGAAGCAGGGTTGCACTTGGGCGAAGCGAACGCGAGACTCGAACAATTTGAGTTGCTGGCAGAAGAACTTCGACTGGCCCAGCAGGCAATGTCAACGATAACCGGCGATTTCTCGTCAGATGATTTGCTCGGTGAAATATTCGGTAAATTCTGTATCGGAAAGTGACCCTTCGACTGGCAAAGCAAAAGAACAAGAGCGGCCACCAGAATTGAAACAGCGAGTCGAGCCATGCTTTGAGGCCAATCTCTCATGGTCAATAGTCGCACGATGCCGTAAAATCGCCGTCCGGCTGACATTCATATCAATGAGTGGCTAAACCCAAGGCTTGCGAAGTGGATTCCTCAAGTAAATTCGACGTGATTGTAATCGGTGGCGGCCATGCAGGCAGTGAAGCCGCGCTTGCGAGCGCTCGCTCGGGCGCCCGTACGCTGCTATTGACACACGCCATTGAGACCTTGGGGCAAATGTCCTGCAATCCTTCAATCGGCGGCATCGGCAAAGGCCACTTGGTCAAAGAAATCGATGCCCTTGGTGGTGCCATGGCGTTGGCAACGGACGAGGCCGGAATACAGTTTCGCACCTTGAACGCGAGCAAGGGGCCCGCTGTGCGCGCTACTCGCGCTCAAGCGGATCGCGTTCTTTATCGCGCTGCAATCCGCAACCGACTTGAAAATCAGTCCAGCTTGTGGCTTTTTCAACAGGCGGTCGATGATCTGCTCATTGAAAACCGTGACGGAAACCCAAGTGTGGTGGGCGTAATTACGCAAGTGGGTATTCGCTTTTATGCAAATTGTGTGGTGCTGACGGCAGGAACCTTTCTCGCCGGAAAAATCCATGTCGGCATGCAAAGCTCAGCGGGTGGGCGGGCGGGAGAGGCACCGGCAATAACGCTTGCCGCACGGTTGCGCGAAATGGGATTGCCGGTGGGACGTTTGAAAACCGGTACCCCGCCGAGAATTGACGGCCGGAGCATTGATTTCTCAAAATGTCTGGAACAGGTCGGCGATCAGCCGACTCCAGTCTTTTCCTATTTGGAAGATACCATCAAACATCCTAGGCAGATTAGTTGCTGGATGACACATACATCCGAGGCTACTCACGAGATCATCCGCGCAGGACTCGACCGATCACCCATGTTTACTGGTGTCATCGAAGGCGTCGGTCCGCGCTATTGCCCGTCAATTGAAGACAAAATTCATCGCTTTGCCGACAAGCCGAGCCACCAGATTTTTCTGGAGCCGGAAGGCCTTACGACCAATGAGTATTACCCGAACGGCATTTCCACGTCGCTACCCTTCGACGTCCAGTGGGATTTGGTGCATTCAATACCCGGGCTTGAAAACGCGCACATATTGCGACCTGGCTATGCGATCGAATACGATTACTTCGACCCACGCGGTCTGAAAGCCACGCTGGAAACGAAAACCATCGACCAACTTTATTTTGCGGGGCAAATCAACGGCACGACAGGTTACGAAGAGGCGGCGGCGCAAGGTCTGTTGGCCGGTCTCAACGCCGCGCGCGCGAGTCGAGGCAAAGATGGTTGGAGCCCGCGTCGCGATGAGGCCTATCTTGGGGTGCTGGTCGATGATCTCATCACGCGCGGGGTAAGCGAGCCTTACCGCATGTTCACCTCGCGCGCAGAGTACCGATTGCAATTGCGTGAAGACAACGCTGACGCACGACTTACCGAAAAGGGTCGTGAACTCGGCTTGGTCGACGACGAGCGCTGGACATCCTTTTGCGAAAAACGCGAGGCCGTAGCGCGTGAAACGGCGCGACTCAAGTCGACGTGGGCACATCCCGCAAAACTCGCTGCAGAAGAGGTTAAGCGGGTGCTCGGCCAGGAAATTGAACGTGAATATGCACTGTTTGAATTGCTTCGGCGCCCAAATGTTTCATACGCTGAGCTGATGTCGCTGAATATAGACAGCGCTCCGCCTTGCAATCAAACGGTGGCCGCACAAGTTGAGATCGCCGCGAAGTATCAAGGTTATATTGATCGCCAGCAGGAAGAAGTCGCGAAGAACCTTGGGCTCGAAGTGGCAGAACTTCCACGCGACATCGATTATTCGCATGTACGCGGCTTGTCGAAAGAAGTGCAATTGAAACTCAATCAATACAAGCCCGAGACCATCGGACAGGCCGCACGAATTCAGGGTGTCACACCCGCCGCAATCTCGTTGCTGCTGGTTCACGTCAAGCGAGGATTTGCCGCCGCGCGCATTGCCCAACAACGGCAATCGGCGTAATACTCGCGGCCATGTTACCCGCCACACTTGTGAATAGTCCGGATTTGCGCGTTCGCCTCGACGCGGGCATTGATGCGTTCGGCGTAAGTATCGGGTGGGAAATCGACGCCGGCGCGCGCATGAAAATGCTCAGCTACGTCGCGTTACTGGATAAGTGGAACAAGGTATACAACCTTACCGCAGTACGTGAGCCGGAAAGAATGATTGGCATGCACATTCTGGACAGCTTGTCTGTGCTGCCGTTTCTTTCGAATGCCAAACGAATTCTTGATGTCGGCACTGGCGGCGGACTGCCAGGAATCCCTCTTGCGATTGCCAAACCGGCCTTGCAGGTGACGATGTTGGACGCGATTGCCAAGAAGACCGCATTTGTACGGCAAGCCATCGGTGAACTCGGTTTGGAAAATGCCCACGTCATCACCGGTCGCGTCGAAAGTCCACAGTTGACCGAGAAATTTGACCATGTGATTTCACGCGCCTTTGCGGAACTGAAGGACTTTGTCGATGCCGCCGGACATCTTTGTGAAGATGGAGGAACGCTGCTGGCGATGAAGGGAATTTATCCGCACGAGGAGCTTGGTCGGGTGCCGGCGGGATTCCTTGTTGCAGAAGTCATCGCGTTGAAGGTACCCGGCGTCGACGCAGAACGCCACCTAGTCATCATCAAAAAAAAACCAGGCAATCAATGAAAGTTTTCGCAATCGCGAATCAAAAAGGCGGCGTCGGCAAAACTTCGGTCGCCGTCAACCTTTCTGCCACGTTGGCGCACTATGGACAACGGGTGCTATTGGTGGATCTTGATCCGCAAGGAAACGCGACCACCGGCAGCGGCGTCGACAAAAACGGCGTAGAAAAATCGATTTACGATGTGCTGCTGGGTGAATGTTCAGTGATCGAGGCGCGCGCGCAAGCCGTCGGCGGCTACCAATTATTGGCCGCAAATCGCGAATTGGCAGGGGCAGAAATTGAATTGATCGAACTTCCCCGCCGCGAATACAGATTGAAAGAGGCGCTGGCTTCGGTCGCAGACGATTACTCATTTGTGGTCATCGACTGTCCTCCCGCGTTAAACATGCTGACCGTGAACGCGCTCACCGCCGCCGATTCGGTGATCATTCCGATGCAGTGCGAATACTATGCACTGGAAGGCCTCTCAGATCTCGTTGGTACTTTGCGGAAAGTGAAGGCAAACCTGAATCCCAAGATTGAAATTGAAGCGCTTGTCCGCACCATGTACGACCCGCGT
>JANOKK010000290.1:0-2401 GCA_031419255.1 Betaproteobacteria bacterium | reverse complement strand
CCGCCGGCTTCGCCTTCGGGCATCAGTTGATGCAATTTTTCACGCAGGTGTTCGCGCTCGACTTCATCTTCGATTCGCTGTGAAATTCCGATGTGCTGATCGCCCGGCAGGTATACCAACAGCCGCCCGGCAATCGATATCTGCGTGGAAAGGCGCGCCCCCTTGCTGCCGATCGGATCCTTGATGACCTGCACCACCAGCGATTGGCCTTCATGCAGCAATTTCTCGATCGGCTTCTGCTCGGCGCCTTTATTCGATGCCCAGACATCGGCCACATGCAGAAACGCCGCGCGCGCGAGGCCGATTTCAATGAATGCCGATTGCATGCCCGGCAGTACGCGGCCAACGCGGCCCTGATAAATGTTGCCCACCAATCCGCGGTTGGAATCGCGCTCGACATGCAATTCCTGAACCGTGCCGAGCTCCATGACGGCGACACGGGTTTCCTGCGGGGTGACATTGATGAGGATTTGCTCGTTCACGAGGTGGCCTTTTTTCTTGTCGTTAAGGTCGCGGCGATATCAATATTGTCCGCGAATCGGGTGGGCCGGGCGAAAGGTAGTGACTGAGTCTGCGGCAATGCGCGATGCACAACGCTCGCCGTACTGCCCGCCACACCTACGACACTACACCCGCACCCCGCATTGTCGCAGCAGTATCGCGGTCTCGTAAAGCGGCAGGCCCATCACGCCGGAATAGCTTCCCGAAAGTTTGACGATGAATTTTGCCGCCTGTCCTTGCACCGCGTAGGCCCCTGCCTTATCCATCGGCTCGCCGGTGTCGATGTAGCGTTTGATCTCATCCTCGCTCAGTTTGGCAAAGGTCACGAAACTGGTGGTCAACACATGTTTGACTTCGCCTTCCGCCGCGACCGCGATCGCCGTCAGCACTTGATGCGATTCGCCGGAGAGCATCGTCAACATGCGCCGCGCATCGGCGACATCGACGGGCTTGCCGAGTATTTTTCCGTCCAGTGCCACCGTCGTATCGGCCGTCAACACCGGGCGCATGGTCAGACGGCGCTGGTGCATCACGGTCAGTGCCGCGTCGGCTTTCAATTTGCAGACGCGTTCGACATAGGCGTGCGCGGTTTCGTCACGCAATGGCGCTTCATCGACATCGACGCGCGGCGCTTGCTCGCGCATCAACAGCAATTCGTACTGAATGCCGATCTGCCTCAGCAGTTCGCGGCGGCGCGGGCTTTTCGATGCGAGGTAAATGATGTTCGATGTCGGCTGCACGAAAACGGCACCTCCGGATTATTCGCGATGATAGGGATGATTGCGCAACAACGACCACGCCCGGTACAGTTGCTCGGCGAGCATCACGCGCACCATGCCATGCGGAAGTGTACATCCGGAGAGCGCCGCGAGTTTGTCCGCAGATTGCTTGACTGACGGCGCCAGACCATCCGCGCTGCCGATGATGAAACACGGACTGACACCATTGGCCATCCACGCTTCCAGCCACGCGGCCAGCAGCTTTGTTGTGAGGGGCGTGCCGCGCTCATCGAGCACGATGCGTTCCGCGTTCTTGGGGATGGCCGCGTTGATGCGCAGCGCTTCCTGTTCCAACAACTTGGCCACCGCTTTGGATGATCGGTCTTCCGGTTTCAACTCGATCAATTCGATGCGCGCTTCCGGCGGCATGCGCTTGGTAAATTCGTCATAGCCACCTTGTGCCCAGGCAGGCATTTTGTGGCCGAGGGCGAGGATCGTCAGCTTCAATTGCGAATCTTAAACTCTAACACTGGCGCGGCGTTCCGGGCAAAAGTGGCCGAAACGCCTAGCCAGTGCTAGAGTCTTGTAGTTTTTCAGACTACGGTGCCGGCGCAATTTCAACGTCACACGACTGCCGCTTACGCAGCAGCTTTGCGTTTGCGCGTTGCAGGCGTTGCGCCGACCGACGTTTTTGATTTCGGTTTCTTTGCAGCGATCTTTTTCACCGCAGGTTTCCTGGCGACAGGTTTCTTCACTGCCGCTTTCTTTGCCACTGGTTTTTCGACGGCGGGCGGCGCAATTTTTTTTGCGGCAATAGGAGCGGTTTTTGTCGCGGTCTTGCGCTTCACCGCTTTCACTTTTGCCGCCGGTTTTTTTGTCTTGAACACTTTTGCGGTTACCGGCGCAGATGACTTGACCACAGACTTGGTTTTGGCCTTGGGCTTGGCTTTCGATTTGGCCTTCACGGTCGTGCTGACTTTTGCTTTCGCAGCAGGCTTTGCCTTGGCAACTGCCTTGGTTTTCGGCAATGCTGCAGGTGCTGCCATCTTGCGTTTTGGCGCGGCAGGCTTGGGAAACTCCAGCGTACCCTCGCTCCACAATTCCTCAAGTTTGTAATGTTCGCGCACCGCCGGTTGCATGATATGAACGACGACATCGCCGCAATCGACCAGCACCCATTC
>JANOKK010000289.1:0-6839 GCA_031419255.1 Betaproteobacteria bacterium | reverse complement strand
CGACAAGCGTGGGAATGCCGATGCCGAGGTTCACGTAGTAGCCGTCACGCAATTCTTTCGCCGCGCGCTTGGCCATCAAGTCGCGAATCGGCGAGTCTTTTTTCGACGTGGCCGCACCCGAGACAGTACGGAATTCGATGCGCTTTTCAAATTTTGCGCCTTGAATAATGCGATCGACAAAGATGCCCGGCGTGTGAATATTGTCGGCATCGAGTTCGCCGACTTCGACCAATTCTTCCACTTCCGCGACGGTGATTTTTCCGCAGGTGGCGATCATCGGGTTGAAATTGCGGCTGGTCTTGCGATAGACGAGATTGCCGGATTTGTCACCTTTCCAGGCTTTGACGATCGATACGTCAGCGTGGATCGCTTCTTCGAGCACGTACTCCTTGCCGGCGAAATTGTGGGTGTGTTTATCTTCAGCGAGTTTCGTGCCGAACGCGGTGCGCGTATAGAAACCGGGAATGCCCGCGCCGCCCGCGCGAAATTTTTCGGCGAGTGTGCCTTGCGGCACCAATTGCAAATCGAGTTCACCGGCCAACACTTGCCGCTCGAACTCTTTGTTCTCGCCAACATATGACGCGATAACTTTTTTCACCTGCCGCGTTTTCAGCAACAAGCCCATGCCGAAATCATCGACGCCCGCATTGTTGCCCGCGATGGTGAGGCCTTTGACGCCACTCTCCACCAGCGCGCCGATCAGATTTTCCGGAATGCCGCAGAGGCCGAAGCCGCCCGCTGCGATGGTGATATCGTCGTGAAGAATGCCGGCGAGAGCGGATTTTGCATCCGCGTAAACTTTTGATTGGCTCATGGTGTGGCTCCTTGTGAGATGGTCGGCCGCGTCAATCGAGCGAGCCGCCCACGATTTTCAAATCGGTTTTGTTTCGCACCGCCGCGATGATCGCCGCTTTCGCGCCGTTGATCATCGTCGCGAGCGACATGGCAGCGGTGTCGGCGCGATTGAGGATCTGCGTTTCCATGTACGGCACATGAACGAATCCCGCGCGCATGGCATAGCCCTGTGTCGCGATGTGGTGCAGTACGCCGTAGATCAAATGATTGCAGACAAACGTGCCGGCGCTATTCGAGACTTCGGCCGGCACACCGGCGCGCACCATGTTCGCCACCATCGCCTTCACCGGCACGGTGCAGAAATATGCGGCCGGTGCATTGCGGCGGATGGGTTCATCAATCAATTGCTTGCCGGCATTGTCGGCAATGCGCGCGTCATCGACATTGATCGCGACACGCTCGACACTCATGCGTGATCGGCCGCCCGCTTGCCCAAAACACAGCACGACTTTCGGCTGAAATTTGTCGATGGCCTTCGACGCGACATCGATGGCTTTGCCGAATTCGGTTGGCACGTTGAGTTTTTCAATTCGATAGCCGGCAATGCTGTCGGGCAATTCCTTGACGATTTCCCACGACGGGTTGGATTCTTCACCGGCGAAAGGCGTGAAGCCGGTGACCAATACACTGCGAATGGATCTTTGTGGCATCGAGGCGCCCGGTTTTCGCGACTACCGCGCGGTCCAGCCGCCATCGATCGAATACGCGGCACCGGTCATCGATTGCGCGTTATCGGAGGCGAGGAAGAGTGCAAGTGCCGCAACTTGATCGATGGTGACGAATTGTTTTGACGGTTGCGGTGCCAACAACACATCGCGGATAACGGTTTCACGCGGCAGATTTTTTTGCGTAGCCAAATCGACGATTTGCTTTTCAACCAGTGGCGTCAATACAAATCCCGGGCAGATCGAGTTCGCCGTGATGCCGGTTTCAGCCAACTCCAGCGCGACCGATTTGGTGAACCCGACCACGCCGTGTTTCGCGGCGACATAGGCGGATTTATTGGGCGAGGCCACCAGGCCGTGGGCCGAGGCGATGTTGATGATGCGTCCCCAGTTTTTTGCTTTCATGCCGGGGATCGCCGCGCGCGTGCCGTGAAATACCGAAGACAAATTAATGGCGATAATCGCATCCCATTTTTCCGCCGGAAATTCTTCCACTGGCGCGACATGCTGAATGCCCGCATTGTTGACGATGATGTCGAGGCTGCCTAAAACTTTTTGTGCGTCGGCGACCATTGCGGTGATCTCGGCAGGCTTACTCATGTCGGCGCTGGAATAGGCGACTTTCACGTTGTGTTCGGATGCCAGTCCTGCGCGAATGCTTTCAATTTCTTTTGCGTCACCAAAGCCATTCAGCATGACGTTGGCACCCGCACCCGCAAAAGCGCGCGCGATGCCGAGGCCAATGCCGCTGGTGGAGCCGGTGATGAGGGCGGATTTTCCGGTGAGGGGTTTGTTCATATCAAAATTTCCTTCTTCAATTCAGTGTCATTCCGAGAAGCCGGCGACGAAGAATCTGGTTGATCCCATCGTGCGGATAGTTCGGCCCATGTTGAATTTACGGACTCAATCAACGCGACCTTCTTGGCACGAAGCCAGCCCTTCAATTGCTTCTCTCTTTCAATCGCGCCTTCAATGCCTTGGGTGTGTTCGAAGTAGACCAATTGGTCGATGTTGTAGCGTTTGGTAAATCCCGGAATCAAATGTTGCTTGTGCTGCCACAGTCGTTTCTCAAGATCGTTGGTGACGCCGATGTAGAGCACGCACGTTTTGCTGGCAAGAATGTAGGCGTAGTAGTTTCGATCCTGCATTACCCGTTTCCAATCTTCTCCGCGGCAAATCAATATGTTTCAAACCCGCGGGTCCTTCAAAACTTGATGTCATCCTGAGCGTAGCGAAGGATCTTGTCGCGCCGAGATCCTTCGCTGCGCTCAGGATGACACTATTTTTTGGGCTCGTATCTGGCACAACGGATCTCACGGCTCCCGCACCATCTCCACATGCGGGATCCCATCCTCGATATACATCTCCGACGCCGTCGCAAATCCGAATTCCTGATAAAACTTCTCCAGCCGCTGCTGCGCACCGATGCGATTGGGTTTGCCGGGATAGAGATTTCCATGCCGCCGCACCGCCTCAGCCATCAACTCTTTGCCATAGCCCTTTGAACGAAAAATTCTTGGCGTAACCACGCGGCCAATCGAGGGCTCGATGAATTTCACGCCGGCATCGACGATTCGACAATAAGCGGCAAGCTCACGCGTGCCATTCGCCTCGTCCCAACCCAACAAATGCCAGGAAAAAAAATCCGCGCCATCGTTGTCCTGAAATGGGCAATTTTGTTCCATCACAAATACGTCCACTCGCGCAGTCGAGACGGCGTACCAATCGCGAATCGGCAAATCGTCGAAGCGTGCAAATTGCCATCGAAGCATCGGCTACTTCGCTTTCGCCAAATGCAGCCACGTCTCCACCACCGAGTCGGGATTCAGCGACATCGACTCTATCCCCTCCTGCATCAGCCACTCGGCCAGATCGGGGAAATCGCTGGGGCCTTGTCCGCATATGCCGACGTATTTTTTTTCTTTGCGGCAGGCGGCAATCGCCATGGAGAGCATGCGTTTCACCGCCGGGTCGCGCTCATCGAACGCATCCATCACCAAGCCGGAATCGCGATCCAGAGCGAGTGTCAATTGCGTCATGTCGTTCGAGCCGATCGAGAATCCATCGAAGCGCTTGAGAAATTCCTCTGCGAGAATCGCGTTGGAGGGAATCTCGCACATCATCACGATGCGCAAATCGTTCTTGCCACGTTCCAAGCCGAAATTCTTCATGATCGCGAGCACCGCGTCGGCTTCTTTCAGCGTGCGCACAAACGGCACCATCAATTCCACATTGGCGAGGCCCATGGTGTCGCGCACATATTTCATCGCGTCGCATTCCAGCTTAAAGCAATCGCGAAACGATGATGCGATATAGCGAGACGCGCCGCGGAAACCGAGCATCGGATTCTCTTCCGTCGGCTCGTAGCGCGGCCCGCCGATCAGGTTGCGGTACTCGTTTGATTTGAAATCGGACAAACGCACAATCACTTTTTTAGGCCAAAAGGCGGCGGCGATGGTGGCAACGCCCTCGATCATTTTTTGCGTGTAGAACTCGATCGGATTCGCATAGCCGCGCGAACGCTTTGCGACTTGTTCTTTCAGTTCCATCGGCAGGCGTTCGTACTCAAGACACGCTTTGGGATGGATGCCGATGGTGTTGGAGATAATGAACTCAAGCCGCGCCAGACCCACGCCTTCGTTCGGCAATTGCGCAAAGTCGAATGCCAATTCCGGGTTGCCGACGTTCATCGCGATCTTCACCGGGATCAAAGGCATGTTATCGAGCTCGATGGTTTGCACTTCGAAGCCAATCTTGCCGCGATAGATGTTGCCGGTGTCGCCTTCGCAGCAACTCACCGTGATGTTTTCGCCTTCCGTGACCACTTCAGTCGCGTGCTCGCAACCGACCACTGCCGGTACGCCCAATTCGCGCGCGATGATCGCCGCATGACAAGTGCGACCGCCGCGGTTGGTGACGATGCCAGACGCACGCTTCATGACCGGCTCCCAATTCGGGTCGGTCATGTCGGTGACGATCACATCGCCATCCTGGAAACGGCCGATTTCATCGACGCTCTTGATTACGCGTGCGGCACCTTGGCCGACTTTGCCGCCAATAGCGCGGCCTTCGGCAATTTTTTCTCCGGTGGCTGTCATGCGGTAGCGAGTCAATGTGCCGCCTTGCGACTCCTGCGATTTCACGGTCTCAGGGCGCGCTTGCAGAATGTAAATCTTGCCGTTGCCGCCGTTGCTGTTGCCTTCTTTGGCCCATTCGATATCCATCGGTCGGCCGTAGTGCGCCTCGATCGACATGGCGTATTTGGCGAGTTCCTCGACATCGGCGTCGGTCAACGAAAAACGCTCGCGCTCGGCCGGCGAGACCGCTTGAATCTCGACCGACTTTCCGGCCGACGACGCCGCGCTGAAAATCATTTTCTGCGTTTTGGTACCGAGCCCGCGCCGCAATATGGCGGGTTTTGAATTTTTCAGACAGTGTTTCGAGACGTAGAATTCATCAGGATTGACTGCACCCTGCACCACCATCTCGCCCAAGCCGTAGCTTGAGGTGATGAACACCACATCGGGAAATCCGGATTCAGTATCGAGCGTGAACAGCACGCCGGCCGCACCGGTATCGGAGCGCACCATGCGTTGCACGCCGGCGCTAAGGGCCACATCGGCATGGACAAAATTCTTGTGGACGCGATACGAAATCGCGCGGTCATTGTAGAGCGACGCGAAAACGTGGCGGATGGCTTCCAGCACGTTGTCGATGCCTTTGATGTTGAGGAAAGTCTCCTGCTGGCCCGCGAAAGAAGCATCGGGCAAATCTTCGGCCGTGGCCGACGACCGTACCGCGAAGGATGCATCGGGATCATTCGCCGTCAACTCGGCGTAGGCCTCGCGGATTTGCTTTTCAAGACTCGCCTGAAACGGTGCCTTCACCACCCAATCGCGCACCATCGCGCCGGTTTTTGAGAGCGCATCGAGATCATCGACATTGAGCGCCAACAGTGTCGCGTTGATTTTTTCGGTGAGGCCGTTGTGGCTCAGGAATTCGCGAAATGCTTCCGACGTGGTGGCGAATCCGCCCGGCACGCGCACCCCGGCTTCGGACAATTGGCTGATCAATTCGCCGAGCGATGCATTCTTGCCGCCGACCGTGGCGACATCGTCCATGCGAAGTTTCGAAAGGGGCAGAACGAACGGAGCATTCTTGGACGGGGACGGCGTTGCAAAAGTCGCGTTAGACATGGGGGCAGCACTCGAAAAATTGCGGAAATTGTCGGAAAACTAGGCGATCAGCAAAAATGTTGCGGTGCAGAATAGGGATAGAATTATAGCTGACCCATCCTTCAGATCGGCATGTCGAACCTCTTGCCAACCTGTACGCTCGACATGCCGCATTTCTCACCTTCTCCCTTGGGAGAAGGCCGGGATGAGGGGCGGCGGTTTCCGCCGATTCGATCGCCCAAACCCACGCAAACCAGAGACCCGCCATATGCCCAATCGCCGCACCGCTTTTTTCATCTCCGACCGCACCGGCATCACGGTGGAAATGCTCGGGAATTCGCTCCTGACGCAGTTCGACAACGTCGAATTTCGCCGTATTACGCTGCCTTTCATCGATAACCTCGACAAAATTAGCGAGGCGTTGACGCAAATCGACGCGGCAGGCAGCGAATCCGGCAAGCGTCCGCTGGTGTTCACTTCCCTCATGGCCAACGATTTGCGTGCCGAAATCGCCAAAGCGAACGCAATGGTGCTCGATCTGTTCGACCGATTCATCGTGCCGCTGGAAGCCGAGCTAGGCGTGAAATCGGCGCACGCGGTCGGGCGCAGCCACTCGGCGGGGAACTTCAAGGATTACAACCACCGGATTGAGGCGGTGAATTACACGCTTGCCCACGATGACGGCGTCACCAACCGCAATCTGGAAGAGGCTGACATCATTTTGGTCGGCGTATCGCGCTCGGGGAAAACGCCAACCTGCCTTTACATGGCGCTGCAATTCGGCGTGAAGGCGGCCAACTATCCGCTGATTCCCGAAGACCTGGAAAAAATGAAATTGCCGCCCTCACTGTTGCCGCTGAAACACAAAGTGTGGGGCCTGACGATCATGCCGGATCGCTTGCAGCAGATTCGTCAGGAGCGAAAGCCCGACAGCAAATATGCCGCGATCGAGAATTGCAAATGGGAAGTGCAGGCGGCTGAACGGCTGATGAACAATGCCGGCGTGTCGTATCTCAATTCAACGACCAAGAGCATCGAAGAATTGGCGACGACGATCCTCCATGAAGCGCGGCTCGATCGGCGGGTTTACTGAACAAGTATTGTTCTGTTCGGCAAGAAATAACCCGTTCGCCCTGAGCTTGTC
>JANOKK010000288.1:0-4551 GCA_031419255.1 Betaproteobacteria bacterium | reverse complement strand
GGCCTCCGCCGGAATGACGAAAAATTGAGGTAAATAGAAATACCCCTTTGGGTCCCCCTTTTGTCCAGTGACGATCATGTTGAATGTATTCCTTCCCCCGCGACGGCGGGGGGTGAAGCGGGGAATTCGTGGCGCACGCGGCGCGCACGCTGAACGCCATGCCGATGCAACGGCATGGCCCAATGTCTATCGTCGCGAGACAATAAAACTTGAATCCCCGCCTTCGCGGGGAAAGGTCGAAATGACGGGATTGCAAATAAAATCCATACCGAATCGAATGAAGATTGTCGCGCCAACATGAAAACCATCCGCTCCCGCGAAAACGCATTCGTGAAGCAATTGATCGCGCTTGCGCATTCGTCGCGCGAACGACGCAAGGCGGGTCTCACCGTTCTCGACGGCGTTCATCTCGTGCGCACTTACATCGACGCCATCGGCGCGCCGCACGCGATGGCGATTGCAGAATCGGCATTGGCGCGCGAGGAAGTGCGAGCGTTGCTTGCCGACACCGATGCGCAAATCGTCAATATGCTCGCCGACAAATTGATGACCGAGGCCTCCAGCCTCGAGTCGCCAGCATTCGTGATGGCGATGGTCGCGACACCGGATTCGCTTGTGATTGCGACCGATGCGACGGTAATCGTGCTGGAAGACGTGCAAGACCCCGGCAATGTGGGATCGATTCTGCGCAGCGCGGCGGCGGCGGGTGTCACTGAAGTGATGCTCTCGAAGACGAGTGCGTTTGCATGGTCGCCGAAAGTGTTGCGCGCGGCGCAGGGCGCGCACTTTCTGGTGAATATTGTTGAAGGGGTGGATGTGGTTGAGTACGTGCGTGGCTATCGCGGCCGATCGCTCGCGATGGTCGCGCATGGCGATGGTGTGGCGCGTTTGCAGGATATCGATTTGCAAGGCCCGGTCGCGATTCTGATCGGCAATGAAGGCGCGGGTTTAAGTCGCGCGTTAATCGATGCCGCCACCGACCGTGTGACCATTCCAATGCCGGGAAAGATTGAATCGCTCAACGCTGCTGCTGCCGCCGCGATCTGCGTGTTCGAATTGGCGCGGCAACGCTCCGCCGCCCGATAACATGTGGCAATGACTCGAAGGAATCAGCGGTGAATTCACCCACACCTGCCGCACCGCAAACCCGAACCCGCAACTACCGCTATTACGAATTCGTGATGGTTGCATTCGTGACCATTCTGGTTTGCTCCAATCTCATTGGCCCGGCAAAAATCGCACAGATCGACGCGCCACTGCTTGGCACATTGACGTTTGGTGCGGGCGTGCTGTTCTTTCCGATTTCCTATGTGTTCGGCGATATTCTCACCGAAGTCTACGGCTATGCGCGCTCGCGCCGCGTGATCTGGGCGGGCTTTGCAGCACTCGCGTTCGCTTCCATCATGGCGTACGTCGTGGTCGTATTGCCACCGGCACCATTCTGGCAAAACCAAAGTGCCTACGAGACGGCGTTTGGTTCGACCTGGCGGATCGCACTGGCCTCGTTGATCGCGTTTTCATGCGGCGAATTCGTGAATTCATTCGTGCTCGCAAAAATGAAAATCATGACGCAGGGGAAGGCGCTATGGTCGCGCACCATCGGCTCGACCATTTTCGGCGAGGGCGTCGATTCGTTGTTGTTCTATCCGCTCGCGTTCTACGGCACCGGCATCATTCCCGACGACAAATTGCCGATGGTGATGCTGGCGCAGTTCCTGACCAAGGTCGGCGTCGAGGTGTTGTTTACGCCGGTGACGTACAAGATTGTCGGCTGGTTAAAGCGCGCAGAGAGCGAAGACTATTACGACCGCGAGACAAACTTCACGCCGTTTTCACTGAAGGCGTAGCGCGGGATTATTTGCACGACTTATCGCGTCAAGCCTCGACCCCCAGCGGTGCCGCGCAATTCCAGCAGAGTTCAAATTCGCCCGGACTTTGCTCGCCGCATGTGTTGCAATGTTTGAGTGCCGTTGACGCGGGCTGCGACTCATATTCCGCGATCACCGCACGTGCGTGCTGCTCCTGATGCAATTGTGCGATCCACACCTGCGGATACGACGAACCAACCGCCGTTTCGCCCATTGCCGCCATGGCGTGTTGATTGAAGACATGCGCAGCGACTCCCGCGTGCGTCAACAAATCACGAACGAGGTAAGCTTCGGGCAAATTTTGCGCGGTGTAGATGCGTTTCATGTTTGTATCATCGCATGCCGATCGCCCATGAAAAAAGGCCGCAGGGTTGCCCCGGCGGCCTTTATTGAATCGGCGATACTTAGAAATCGTAGGAAACGCTCGCCGATACGCCATCCTGCTTGATACCGGTCTTGCCGGACACGCCGGTGTAGACCACTGAAAGCCCTAAGCGCTCCGCAAGCTTGCCGCGCACGCCAACGCTTGCCGTTACCCAGTTCGGATCCGGCTTGTAGCCCGGGATATCGTAGAAGCTGCCGGTATTCACAGTGACGGGATTGGCACTGACGAAACGGTCTTCTTTCTTGCCGTCGCGATCCAGCGACGCACGCGCGAATGGCACCCAGTTGCCGAATGCCATCGAAGCGCGAGCGCCGACGCTGACCACTCGCGAACGACGCATTTGCTCGGCAATATTGAGGTTCGCGGAACCGGCACCGTCTTCCGTAAAGGCATTCACGGTCACATCTTGCAACGTGACGGAAGCGAACGGGCCGATGGAGAGCCTGCCAAATTCGTGATCGTAGCCGCCGGTCAAGCTATACGACGAATTGGCACCCTTGCTGCTGGCGGTCGCGGTGCGTGTCACGGCCCCAATTTTAATGAAACGGCGAATGTTGTCGTACTTCACATCCGCGAAAGACCCGGTGAAGCTCGCATAGAAAGCACCGGCTTTCGCGCTGCCAAAGAAAGACACGGCATTTTCGTTGATGTCGAATTGTCCGACGCCGCCCATCTGCGCTTCGCCTTTGGTGCTGCCAAGCGCCGCACCGACGGTCACTGAGTCGGACGCGCGCATGGTGATGCCGACGCTTAATGCCTTGTTCTTGGTATCGGCTTTCGGGCTGAGGGCATTCTTGCTGATGTCGTACTTGCTGCCGTCACCCGCCGCGAACACGGAAAGTTTGCCGATGTTGCCGCTCTGCCCCTGGCGCAGGCCTTCGTCGAGCGTGCGAATGTGCGAGGCACGCGTCGACAGTGGAATTTCCGCCATCACCGAGTACGCGTTGGGGCCGTCGATCAGGGATTTTGCGAAATCGGCGAAGATTGCGTGGGCGCCTGTGGTGGGGTGAACGCTATCGGCAAAGAAATAACTCTGCCCGGCATTCGCGCTCACCAGTGCCGCCTGCGAGCAGAACAAAGAAGAGCCTTGCGTCAGTGCCAGATTGCACGCGGTACCGGTGGTATTGGTGAAACCGTACGCGGGGGCATTGGCGCGAAGTTCAACGATGAGACTCGCGATATCAACCGGAATGACTTTCACATTCGCCGCCCTCAAACCCGTGAACAAGGACGTGTTGTAACCGGCACTGAATCCGCTGGCCAGGGGGGCGAGTGGACTGCCGGCAAATGCCAGCGTCGCGCCGATGTCAGGCAGGTTAAACGCCATGATGTAGCGCGCGCCAGCCGCTTGCAGTCGGGCAATCTGTGCGATCTCGGCACCGGCGATCCCGGGCACATTGGCACCCACTTGCGTCGGCGTAAGGGTACCCGCCAACACGCCGTCCACCTGCGTGAAGAAATCATTCGCGCCAAACCACACACCGTAGAGTGCATTCGGATTGGCAACGCCGCCGTTGGCAGTGAGATATTCCGTGATTTGCGATGCCATGGGGCGCTGCGTGCCGCCCGGGCCGAGACGGCTGGCAGGCGCGTTGCCGGTCACTTGCATGCCGCCCTGCGCGTAGATGCCGCCACCCGCATTGCTGGGGGCTGCATTTCCGCCATAGTACTGGGCGATGAGTTCTGACCACACCGGGCCTGGGTTGGTGGTGAATTTGCCGATTGCCGCAGCGGTCGGCGCGCCGACCAGCGCAGCCAAACCGGGACGGTAAAAACCCGAATCGGAAAGCGAATCGCCAAAAATATAAACGCCATTGAACGACACGGCACCGGCAGTCGAGGCACTGAGTGCTAACGCAGCACCGACCATCGTGGGGATCAAGCGTTTTTTGAGGGACATGGAAGCTCCTTGCTAGGGGTGGGAACAGAATTTTTATTGGTTTGAGCGCACTTACCGGCAATTGGCAGCGTCCGGCAGCACCTTACTGGGCGAAATCATGGCATAAACAGGGGCGAATCTCAACGAAAATGCCGCCTTTTGCCAACATCCGTATCGCGCATACAACACAGTTACGGATTGCACCGACGAAAGGTGCAATGTACCAGCGTGCTCGTGTGGGCACCGTTCGCCCTGAGCTTGTCGAAGGGTTTCTTTCATCAAGCCCTTCGACAAGCTCAGGGCGAACGGGTTATTTCTTGCCGAACAGAACAATACTTGCTCAGTAAACCCGCCGATCCAGCCGTGCCTCGTGCAGGATAGTCGTCGCCAATTCTTCGATGCTCTTGGTCGTTGAATTG
>JANOKK010000287.1:0-1200 GCA_031419255.1 Betaproteobacteria bacterium | reverse complement strand
CGTGGTGATACGCCATAACGAGATTCTCGATACGGTCGGTTTTGGCTACGAGTTTGAAAAGCGCCGATGGACCACGCACCACTTTACGTTTGGTATCTATCTCGATGACGATTCAAGCGGCGTGGATATTATCGGTAACGTTATCGGCCGCGCATCGTGGGCCGGAGTATTCGTGCGCAGCGGCTCGTATAACCGCATCGTCAACAACATCATTTTCGATTCGGCCGTGAATCAGGTTTTCTTCCAGGGATTCGGCGATGGTGATCCGTTCAGAAAACTCGCACGGGAAAAGCATGCGGAGTTTTCGCAATATCCGGCGTGGCGCAAGTACCGTGGTTTTGCCGATAGTTCGCCCGACGCGACAAAGTCCGCCAGCCATGTCTGGTTTCAGCGCAATCTGGTGGTGTACGCCGGCAACACCAGCAAATACGCGGCGATACAGCGGTTTGACGTTGAAAGCAGTCGCGTCAACAACAATGCCATTGTGAGCCGCGATGCGGAACTCTCCATCGACGATGGCAGCAAACCGGGATTGAATTGGGACGCCTGGCGCAAACTGGGCCTGGATTCCGAATCGATTCTTGCCGATGCCGGCGCGATTCCCAAAGACAATGATTGGGCGCGGTTTGGCACATCGGCACTGGCGCGCAAGATTGGATTCCAGCCGATTCCATTCGACAAGATCGGACCATACCGGAGCGTGGATCGCGCCAGTTGGCCCATCGTCGAGGTCAAGAGTATTCGCGAGACGCTGCAATAGCCTTTCGCCTTTTCGAGCCAGCATGAAAATAGTTTTCGTCAACCGCTTCTTCCACCCCGACATTTCGGCCACCAGCCAGATGGTCTCCGACCTCGCCTTTCAGCTTGCGGCGGGCGGCGCTGAAGTCCACATCGTCACCAGCCGCCTGCGCTACGACGATCCCGCGATCAAACTCCCCGCGCATGAGGTCATCAACGGCGTCACCATTCATCGCGTCTGGACGTCTCGATTCGGTCGCATGAATACGCTGGGGCGTCTCTGCGATTACCTCACCTTCTATGTGACAGCACCGCTCAAAGTGTTGGCGCTCGCGTCGCGCGGCGATGTGGTCATCGCCAAAACCGATCCGCCGATGATCTCGGTGCCGGTGATGATGGCCGCGCGATTACGCGGCGCGCGGCGAGTGAACTGGTTGCAGGATTTGTTCCCGGAAGTGGCGA
>JANOKK010000286.1:0-5994 GCA_031419255.1 Betaproteobacteria bacterium | reverse complement strand
CTTTTCGATGCTGATTTCGGGCGTGTCGAGTTTTTTCTCGATAACAACTTTTTTGAACGCCGCGTCGCGAGCGAGTTGGAAATCAAAAGTTTGCCCCGGCTCGCCACTCCATGAAAAACCGATGCGCCCGTCTTCATCCTTTGGTGGGTTTGGCACTGGCGGTATTGGCTTTAGTGTGAAGGATTGCGTATCGCCGAAAGGGCCGATATCGCCATCGGGCCGCACACTTGCGGCGCGCCAAAAGTATTCGCCGGAAACCAGTTTCGCGGCGGGCGCAAAGTTGATGCCGCGTACCGATTTCTCATTCTCAAGCAACGTGCAGAAGTTGGCGTCGCGCGCCAACTGGAATCGATACGCGCCAGCCTCTGTCGAATTCGCCCAGGAAAATTCGGCCTTGCAGCACCCAGGAAAGATAAGAACACCGCACCGAATGAATTCAACACTCGCGCGTGATTGCGGTTGATCGATTTCACAAATTTTGTCCCAGAATCAGTTTGTTCAAAATGGTTCGACGCCCGCAATGCCGCAGCCCTCAACGCGCTCGATTTTTTTGCTGCCGCCTACAGACTCACAGGTTCACAGGCTCGGGCGATTCAAGCCGTCGATGCCTATGCGAATTGTCAACATTGGAAACGTTATTTGTTGGCTTTCGCATTCCGCAAATGGGCGTGCCAAATTCCATTTTTCGCGTGATGGGACGGGCGGCGGTTTCGTGATGTTCGATGGCGAAACGCCAATACCCTAGCGGCACGCAGGGCGAAAACGGCTGGAACGCCGCGCCAGTGCTTGTTTCTGTCTTCTGAGTACTTCTATTTACTCAGTCATTCTCGCGAACGCGGGAATCCAAATTTCGTAAACAGTTGAGATGCGACGAAAAATGGATCCCCGCATTCGCGAGGATGACAAGAGTTGAGAGTAAATAGAAGTACCCTTATATTCAATGGCAGCGATGCCCGCCGCTATTGGTCGCCGTTCGGGCGCACCGGCATGTATTGCGCGGAATCAAAATCCGGTTTCTTGCGCAAATCAAGCGTGAACGGAAAGGCGGGATTACGTCCTTCCGGTTTGAAATCCATCGGCCCCGGTGTGTGGCCGAGCTTCTGGAAACGGGCGACACGGCGTGCTTCGGCTTCAAACGCGTTAACCGGAAACGTATCGTAGCTGCGGCCACCCGGATGGATGACGTGATAGGTGCATCCGCCCACCGAACGCTTGGCCCAGCCATCTACCAGATCGAACACCAGCGGCGATTGCACGCCGATGGTGGGATGCAGTGCCGAGGGTGGCGCCCACGCACGGTAGCGCACGCCGGCCACGAATTCGCCCTGTACGCCGGTGGGTGAGAGCGGCAGCACTCGACCATTGCATGTCACCAGATGCCGGTGTTGCGTCATGCCGGTGACCTTGATTTGCATGCGCTCGATCGATGAATCGACATAGCGCGAGGTACCACCCACTGCCATTTCTTCGCCGAGCACATGCCATGGCTCAATGGCTTGGCGCAGCTCCATTTCCACGCCCTGATACGCGACCGAACCGAAGCGTGGAAAGCGGAATTCAAGAAACGGCGCGAACCATTCAAACTTCACCGGATAGCCATGTGATTGAAGGTCATCGCACACGGCGCGCATATCCTGCGCGACGAAATACGGCAGCATGAAACGATCATGCAACTCGGTACCCCAGCGGATCAATTGATGCTGGTACGGCGTTTTCCAGAAGCGGGCGATGAGCGCGCGCAACAGCAACATCTGCGTGAGCGACATCTGCGGATGCGGCGGCATTTCAAAGGCGCGGAATTCGAGCAGGCCCAATCGACCTGTCGGCCCATCCGGCGAATACAGTTTGTCGATTGAAAATTCGGCGCGGTGGGTGTTGCCGGTGAGATCGACCAGAAAATTTCGCAGCAGCCTATCGACCAGCCACGGCTTGGCGGTTTCGCTGCCGGCGCTCAGGTGTTCATCCATTTGCTCGAACGCGATTTCGATCTCATACAAAGCGTCGCTGCGCGCTTCATCGACACGTGGGCTTTGCGATGTGGGGCCGATGAATGCGCCGGAGAACAAATACGATAGCGCCGGATGATTCTGCCAATACGTGATCAGGCTCTTCAACAGATCAGGCCGCCGCAACATCGGGCTATCGGCCGGCGTGATACCGCCAACGGTAACGTGATTGCCGCCCCCGGTACCGGTGTGCTTGCCATCGAGCATGAATTTTTCGGTGCCGAGTCGTGCGAGGCGCGCTTCTTCATAGAGCACCGTCGTATTGACCACCAACTCGTTCCATGTTTTGGCCGGGTGGATATTGACTTCGATGACGCCGGGGTCGGGTGTGATGGCGAATTTATTGATGCGTTTGTCGGCAGGTGGCGTGTAGCCTTCGAGCCGTAGCGGTTGCTTTAATGCGCGTGCGGTGTCTTCGATGGTGGCGACCAAAACGAGAAAATCTTCGAGTCGTTCCACTGGCGGCAGAAACACGTACAAAATGCCTTCGCGCACTTCCACGCATAGCGCGGTGCGAACAATTTCGGGTGCAGATTTGCCTTTTTTGATTTCCGGTACGACCGGTTTCGCCAGTTCTTTTTTGTCCTTCGTGATCTTCGTGGCATTCAAGGGCAGCGGTTCTTGCTCGTCAAACGGATCGACCGCGATAATGGTCTCAGCATCTTTCGGATCCACCCAAGGCAGTGCGCTCAATGGCAGGCGGAACCCCAGCGGTGAATCGCCTTCGAGCAAATAAATGTGCTTGGCTTGCAGCGGCCACAAACTGGATGCCCAAACGGTTTCTGTTTTGCCAGATGGCACCGCAACTTTCAGCGGCAACACGAAGCCCACCGCCTCGCCAATTTTGCCGGCCAATTGATCGAGCAACTTGCCGCGTGCGGCGGGCTTTTTAAGGTCGGCATCGAGCGGGTCGATATTTACCGGCAAGTCCGCTTCACTTTTCAACGTGCGCCAAACGCTTTCAAATGCGGGCATCGCGTGGTCGGGATGTACGCCTAAATGCGTGGCCAGTTCTCGAACAAATGTGCGCGCGTCGGGTTGGACCGCTTTATTATCCGGCGCATCAAATGCAATCAGCGCATCATCATCCCACACCGGAACACTATCGGGCCGCCAATAGCACGATAGCGCCCAACGTGGCAGCGGCTCTCCGGGGTACCATTTGCCCTGACCGAAATGCAGCAGCGCGCCTGCCGTGAAGCGCGGCTTCAGGCGTTGCAGAAGATTGATTGACAAGGCCAATTTTTCCGGCGAATGCGCGGTGAAATTCCATTCCGCACTTTCCATGTCGTCGATCGATACAAACGTCGGTTCACCGCCCATGGTAAGCCGTACGTCGGACTTTTTCAGTTCGTCATCGACCGACTCACCGAGTTTTTGGATTGCCGCCCACTGCGCATCGTTATACGGTTTGGTGACGCGCGGATCTTCATGGATACGCGTAACCGTCATCTTAAAATCGAGCACCGTCTCACACACATCGGTAAATCCGGAAACCGGTGCGGCCGAAGAGGGAATCGCGGTGCAGGCGAGCGGAATGTGGCCTTCACCGGCGAGCAGGCCGGAGGTGGGATCAAGACCGATCCAACCCGCACCCGGCAAATACGCTTCGGCCCAGGCATGCAGGTCGGTGAAATCCTTGTCGGTACCGCTCGGCCCATCGAGGGGTTTTTGATCGGCCGTCAATTGAATGAGATAGCCCGACGCAAAGCGCGCGGCGATGCCGAATCGACGCAGGATTTGCACCAGTAACCAGCCGGTATCGCGGCAGGAGCCAACACCGCGTTCCAGCGTTTCTTCCGGCGTTTGCACGCCCGCTTCCATGCGGATCAGGTAGCTGATGTCGTGTTGCAGCCGGGTATTGAGAGCGACGATAAAGTCGATGGTGTGAATCGGCTTTGCCAGTAAATCGTTTTTCGCCGCGTCGACCCACGCGGCCAATCGCGCGCTGGGCGGCCCGATTTCCAGATACGCCGTCAGTTCACGCTGGTTGTCGGGCGTGTAGGAAAACGGAAACGCTTCGGCGTAGGGCTCAATGAAAAAATCAAAGGGGTTGATGACCGTCATTTCCGCAACGAGATCGACGGTGATGCAAAGCTCACTGGCTTTTTCCGGAAATACCAGTCTCGCCAGCCAATTGCCGTAAGGATCCTGTTGCCAATTGATGAAGTGCTTTTCCGGCGTGACCGTTAACGAATAACTCTCGATTGGCGTGCGGCAATGTGATGCCGGACGCAAGCGCACCTCGTGCGGCGACAGATTCACCGCACGGTCAAAGGTGTAACGGGTTTGATGATGTAGGGCGACGCGAATGGTCATTTGTGGGAGTGATATCGGGTGAGGGGAGACGGGTGACGGGTGAAGCGTTACAGGAGAAGCGTTACAGATGAAGCGTGACGGGTGAAGGGTTACTGGTTAGGCATGACGAGTGACGAGTGACGGGTGACGGGTGCGGCGTGACGCGCGACGAAAACGTGGAACTATCAAACTGATCGTTGGTGACTCAACCGTTGCAATTCCGAACCAGCTCTTGCACTCCCGTCACGCTTCACCTGTCACCCGTTACGCCTCACCTTTAACGTCTCACCCGTCACGCCTCACCCGTCACCGCCCGAATCATTCCAACCAATCCGGATCCGGCAACTCGCCAAAGACTCGCCGCAATCCCCCGCCCCAACGCTGGCGCAACATGGAGAAGTAAGGGTCACCCTCACGGATGCGCTGTTGCACTCCGACTCGCAGCGCATCCTTGGGATACCAGAGCATGTCGATCGGCAAGCCGACGGAGATATTGGATTTGATGGTGGAATCGAATGAAATCAGCACGCACTTTGCGGCTTCTTTTTGCGGTGTGCCGGGTGTCAGCACACGATCGAGAATCGGCTTGCCGTATTTTGCCTCGCCGAGCTGGAAGTAGGGTGTTTCATCGGACGCTTCGATAAAGTTGCCTTGTGAGTAAAGGTGAAACAGGCGCTCGTGCTCTCCGCTGATTTGTCCGCCGACGATCAAGTTGGCTGAGGACTCGATGCCGCTTTGCATCAATACCTGGCCATCGCGTTTTTGCATTTCGCGCAATGCGTCGCCCGCCAGTGCGGCAACATCGAACATCGATTGCGCGTTCCAGATGGTCGGCACTCCTTCGGCGGCGTTTTTGTGGCGGTCAAGCAAATCCGTCACACCCTGTGTCATCGATAAATTGCCGCTCGACAATACGACAATAACGCGGTCATCGGGTCTTTCATAGACGCGCATCTTGCAGAACGTTGCAATGTGATCCACCCCCGCGTTGGTACGCGAATCGGACGCAAAAATCATCCCTGAATCCAGACGCAGGGCAACGCAATAAGTCATGTCACTATCTCCGACGTATCAGCTCACGCTGATTTTCTGAACCACAGGGTGCGATGCTGCACCGACTTCTGGCGCGAAAAATGAATCGTTGATCTCTGCGCCCAGCCGCGCGGTGGACGCGAGAAAATCGGTCAAATATTCGTGCAAGCCAGTCGAAAAAATGCCGTCGATGCGCCCGAATTGCAGCGCCGCAAAAACTTCTCCGGCTTGCCTCGTTGCCTCGACCGACGCTCGGTTCTGTACCGCCGCCAGAATGTTATATACATCGTGCATGCAGAAATGCAGCGAACGCGGAATATCCTTGCGCAGTATCAGCAACTCTGCGATGCGCAGTGGCGTAACGGTATCGCGATAGACTTTTCGGTAGGATTCAAATGCCGAAACCGAGCGCAGCACCGCTGACCATTGATAGAAATCGACCGCACCGCCAACATCCGTGATGCTGGGCAACAGCACATGGTATTTGACATCGAGAATGCGCGCGGTGTTATCGGCGCGTTCCATGTAGGTGCCGAGCCTGAGAAATTGAAATGAATCGTCGCGGCGGATGGTGCCGAAGGTGACGCCGCGAAACAAATGCGAGCGCTCTTTCACCCAATCGAAAAAAGTCGAAATGCCGCGCGCATACAGGCGATCC
>JANOKK010000285.1:0-4928 GCA_031419255.1 Betaproteobacteria bacterium | reverse complement strand
GGTGGCGATTCCGGCGCTGATTTTCTACCGCCATTTTCGCGGCAAGGTCGATGTAATGGTAGTGGATATGGAGCAACAGGGTATTCGCCTCGTTGAAACCCTGCACGGCGAGCGGTAGCAGGTTCTCATGAATTTCAAACGCGGCCGCAAACGTGAAGAGCCGGAAATCAACTTCATCCCGTTGATCGATCTGTTGCTCGTCATCCTGATTTTTCTGATGGTGACAACCACCTATTCCAAATACGCGGAATTGCAGATAAATCTGCCGGAAGCATCCGCCGAGAAAGCGCCCGACCGTCCGCAGGTAATCAATATCGCCGTCGACGCCAACGGCAAGTACGCGGTGAACAATGTCGCCGTGGTGTTCGCCGGTGTGGACGCATTTGCGAACGCGCTCAAAGACGCCGCGTCGGCCGGAAACATGAAAGATCCGGTCATTGCCATTGGTGCCGATGCCGGTGCCACCCACCAAGCGGTGGTTAACGTGATGGAGTCGGCGCGATTGGTCGGATTCACCAAAATTTCGTTCACGACGCAGGGCAAGTCCGGCAAGTAATTCTCGCGGGATTGCCAACTTCTCCCATGGAAGCATGGTTCCTTCGCCAGTGGCAAACGAACAGTCTCTGGCAAGTGGTGTTGAGGCCCCTATCATGGATATTCACCCTCTTGTCGGCGTTGCGCCGAAGCTTGTATCGGGCAGGGGTGTTTTCGAGTGCGCGTGTCGGCGTTCCCGTCATCGTCATCGGCAACATCAGTGTCGGCGGCACCGGCAAGACGCCGCTGGTGCTGGCGCTCGTCGATTCGCTCGCGCACGCTGGCTTTCGCTGTGGAATCGTGACGCGCGGCTACACGCGGCGAAAGCCCGCAGGCATTGGCGCTGGTGTTGGCGGTAGGCAAGGCCCCGAACCATTCCTGATTCGCGTGGTACCAGCGTCGTTGCCGCCGAGCGAAGTTTCAAGCGTGGGCGATGAGGCCGTGTTGCTGGCAATTCGTTCGGGCGTCCCGGTTGTTCAATCCGCCAATCGCGTCGCTGCCGCAAGTAAGCTGTTGCGCGAATATCCTGACGTGAACGTGATCATCGGCGACGATGGATTGCAGCACTACGCGCTTCATCGTGATATTGAAATTTGCGTGGTCGATGGTGAACGCGGATTCGGCAATGGCGCGCTATTGCCGGCCGGGCCGTTGAGAGAGTCGATTGCGCGATTGAGACAAGTCGATGCAATTGTCGTCAACGGCGCGTCAGAAAAATTCGCGTTGACGCGTGGCAGCGCACCGCTGGTGAACGACATATTTTCAATGTCACTCGGCAACGAAACATTGATTCGCGTGCAAGACGGAAAATCGATGACCATCGATGAAGGCATCGCAGCATTTGCAACAAAAAAAATCCTCGCCATCGCCGGCACTGGCAATCCCACCCGATTCTTTTCGCACCTCGCGCGATTGGGGTTCACGCCCGCCGAAACGGTAGCCTTTGAGGATCACCATCCATTTTCCGGCGGCGATTTTTTGGCGCGCGAGGCCGGCGCGATCCTGATGACCTAAAAGGACGCGGTAAAATGCCGTGCGTTTGCCGATGAGCGCATGTGGTTTATGCGCGTGGATGCGTTGCTGCCTCGCGCGTTCGATGAATTTGTCCTGAAACGGTTGTCCGAATTGAGAAAGTAGCCATGTCGCTCGATCCCAAGCTTCTCGAAATTCTCGTCTGCCCGGTCACTAAAGGCCCGTTGACGATGTCCGGCGACAAGACCGAATTGATCTCTTTTTCCGCACGTCTCGCGTACCCGATTCGCGATGGTATTCCGGTGATGCTCGCCGAAGAAGCGCGCGAATTGCGGGCCGACGAAGTGCGTGGCTGATAGATGTCGACCCGCTTCATCGCTGTCATCCCCGCCCGCTTCGCGTCCACCCGCCTGCCCGGAAAGCCGCTTGCCGATATCGCGGGAAAACCGATGGTGGTTCGGGTCGCGGACCAAGCCCTGAAGAGCGGCGCCGCAAAAGTCGTCATTGCCACCGATCACATCGATGTGCTGCGTGCGGTCGAGCAACATGGACATCGCGCACTGATGACGCGTGCCGATCATGCGCAGGGCACAGACCGCATCGCCGAAGTGGTGGATTTGTTGGCGCTCGACGACAATGCCATTGTCGTCAACGTGCAGGGCGACGAGCCGCTGATCGAGCCGGAATTGATTCGCGCGGTAGCGATAGTGCTTGGCGACAATTCAGGAGCGGCGATCGCAACCGCCGCGCATCCGATCGCGGACGCGCAGGAATTTTTCAATCCGAATGTGGTGAAAGTGGTGTGCGATGCGAAGGGTTTCGCACACTATTTCAGTCGCGCACCGATTCCATATGCGCGCGATGCGTTTGCGCAAAACAGGAATTCGTTGCCCGCCAATTTTCCGGCGTTGAGACACATCGGCATCTACGCCTATCGCGCGGGTTTTCTCAAACGCTATGCAAGCCTGCCACCGGCACCGACCGAGCAATTCGAGTCGCTCGAACAATTGCGCGCGCTGTATCACGGCTATCCAATTGTTGTGACAATCTGGCCGGGCGCATTGCCTCCCGGCGTCGATACGCCGGAAGATCTTGAAAAGGTACGGGCACTGCTTGCTTTGGCGTGATGTTGCCGTGGTCGTGCGCACGTCGATTGACGGTAAAATGACGCCATGAAAAAAATAACTCAGGGGAGCCGACGATGCGATTGATTCTGCTGGGCGGGCCCGGTGCCGGAAAAGGCACGCAGGCAACCTACATCAAGGAAAAATTCGCCATACCGCAGATTTCCACCGGCGACATGCTGCGCGCCCATGTGAAAAGCGGCAGCGCGCTAGGCATCGCGGCGAAAAAAATCATGGATTCCGGCGCGCTGGTGTCGGATGACATCATCATCGGCATGGTCAAGGAGCGCATCACCGAGCCGGATTGCGCAAAGGGATTTTTATTCGATGGTTTCCCGCGCACGATCCCGCAGGCGGACGCGATGAAGCAGGCCGGCATCAAGCTGGATTACGTGGTCGAGATCGCGGTTGATGACGCAGAAATCATCGAGCGCATGTCCGGTCGCCGCGCGCATTTGCCCTCGGGCCGCACGTATCACATCAAGTTCAATCCGCCAAAGGTCGCGGGCAAAGACGATATTACCGGCGAAGACCTGGTGCAGCGCGTTGACGACAAGGAAGAGACCGTCAAAACGCGTCTCGATGTCTATCACGAGCAGACCGAACCGTTGATTGCGTACTACGGCAAATGGGCGGCGTCGAGCGAAACCAGTGCGCCGAAGTATGTGAAGATTCCCGGTGTCGGCAAGGTCGAGGAAATTCGCGACAGGATTTTCGCGGCACTCGGCAATTAGTGTCGCGACACGGGATATTTGCCTTTCCCCGCAAAGGCGCGGATCCAATTTTGTCAAACCCGAATTTTCAAACCTTAGCTCCGCGTTCGCGGAGGCGGGAACTCCAAAATGAATTCATCCAAACCTCGCAACGCGTTCTATGCCCAATCCGGCGGCGTCACCGCCGTCATCAACGTCTCCGCGCAGGCGGTGATCGAAACTTGCCGCAAATATCCAAAAAAGTTCGGCAAGGTTTACGCGGGCCGCAATGGCATCATTGGCGCGCTCACCGAAGATTTGATCGATACCTCGAAAGAGCCGATCGCCAATATCAAAGCCCTTGGACACACGCCGGCAGGGGCGTTCGGATCGTGCCGCTACAAATTGAAATCGCTGGAACAAAACCGGCGCGAATATGAGCGCCTGATCGAAGTGTTCAAAGCGCACGACATCGGCTATTTTTTTTACAACGGCGGTGGCGATTCGGCTGATACCTGCCTGAAAATTTCCCAGTTGTCCGAATCGATGGGCTATCCGCTGACCGCCGTGCATGTGCCAAAAACGGTGGATAACGATTTACCGATCACCGATTGCTCGCCCGGCTTTGGTTCGGTGGCGAAATATGTGGCGGTGTCGATGCGCGAAGCGGGGCTCGATGTCGCATCGATGGCGAAAACGTCCACCAAAGTATTCGTGCTCGAAGTGATGGGCCGCCATGCCGGATGGATTACGGCCGCGTGCGGCTTGGCGGCGGAAAAACAGGGCGACGCGCCACAAGTTTTGCTGTTCCCCGAGATCGCGTTCGACGCGCAAAAATTTCTCGCCAAGGTCGATGAATCGGTTCGTAAACACGGTTACTGCGCGGTTGGCGTATCCGAAGGCCTGCACCACGCCGATGGAAAATTTGTCGCGGAGTCAGGATTGGTCGATGCGTTCGGCCACGCTCAACTGGGCGGTGTCGCACCGGTGATCGCGAACCTCGTCAAGCAGGAATTGAAACTCAAATATCACTGGGCGGTGGCCGATTATTTGCAGCGCGCTGCGCGCCATGTGGCTTCCAAGACCGACGTGGAGCAGTGCTATGCCTTGGGCAAAGCGGCCGTTGAATACGCGGTGAAAGGCATGAACGGCGTGATGCCGGCCGTGAAACGCATCACCAGCAAGCCGTATAAATGGGAAATCATCCCCGCGCCGCTCACCGAAGTCGCCAACCGCGAGAAAAAAATGCCGCGCGATTTCATCACGCCGGATGGCTTTCACATCACGCAGAAATGCCGCAATTATTTGCAGCCGCTGATTGTGGGCGAAGCCTATCCGCCCTATGAAAACGGCTTGCCGCACTATGTGACGCTGAAGAACGTTGCAGTGAAGAAGAAGCTCAAGCCTTTTTCCCTATAGGCAATTGCGGGTTGAATGTCATTCCCGCAAAAATGGGAATCCATTTTTTGTTGCAGAAATTCATTTCCGATGGCGTCCGCAGTTGACTGTCGTCATCTCAAGAGTAGACGCACCGTACATATATTGCTACCATGCAATGCATGCCTGCAGCGCTAATAGCCAAAGCCAAGGAATTTCGTGATGATGG
>JANOKK010000284.1:0-4288 GCA_031419255.1 Betaproteobacteria bacterium | reverse complement strand
AAAGGAATTTCTTTACCCTGTCATCCTCGCGAACGCGGGGATCCATTTCTCGTTACATCTCATGACTTTACGAAATTTGGATTCCCGCATTCGCGAGAATGACAGAAATTGTGGGTAAAAAATTACCCATTTCTTCTTTGGGAATTGTGCGCTTGGGAAACCTCGGAAGCAGCGTAATTCTTGTCAAAAGTAATTCCCACCACCACTTTGATTCGCAAAGAATTCGCAGGCTGTCGCCAAAGTAACTTCTCTTTATTTTTTTACGTTTTTGATGGCGGGTTTGGGGAAATACTTCACACCGGGCAGGCCCGTGAAATCGGCATCCTGTGTCCAGACAATGGCACCATGGCGTTGTGCGGTGGCGTAAATCATGCTGTCGGCCATCGGCAGCGCATAACGGGCGGCATCGAGTGCGAGCGCGGCATCAACTGGCACCACTTTGCCGGCATGCATGGCACCCGCCACCTGCAAGGCGGATTGTTCGCCGCGTTCGCGCAATACTTTTTTGAAAACTTCGTACAGCACGATCGCCGGCACAATCAGGCGTTTCGAGTCTTCGATTGCATCGGCGAACCGGCCCGCTTCCGCGCCGCCGGCAAGATATTCAAGCCACGCGGATGAATCGACGACATTGGGTGGCGGCGCGGTTTTGACCTTTGCCATGGCCTATCGACCTTTGAGAATCATTCAGACGCGGTCGGCGTCGCGCACGATTGTCGTGTCAATACCCGCGAGCGAGCCGCGCAATTCCTTTGCGCCACGCACGCGAATCAGTTCCACCCGGTTGCCGAATTGCAGCACGCGCATTTTTTCGCCCGGCGACAATTTCATTGCCTCACGTACGGATAGTGGGATGACCACTTGATATTTCGGCGAGATAGTGACGGTGTCCATGACGACTCCTGTTGCTGAAAGCAATAGTATCGATCATGACTCTGTTGTACGCAAGTCTGATCGATGAGCCCGGGATGCTCGCCAACTTACTTACAAACCCAAGCACTGGTGCGGCTTGCAGAGCACTTCTGCTCGCAAACACCCGTGGATACTGGGCCTACGTTTTTCGTCTTTGGGAAATGCGCTTGGGAAACTTCATCGGTAGGGTCAAATGTTTTCAGCACCCAGAAAATGCGCGCCTGGCCCCTTATCGTTGGGCGCATTGAGGTATCGGCTATTTCTTACCTGTGGTAACCGGGCCAGGTGAAGCAGGCACGCGAGCTGTTGGAGCGTCCTTTTCGGACTTGCCTGAGTCTGTCTGTATAGCCTTGGTCACTTCGATAACTTGGCACTGCGCCGGTTTGAACGTGTAACCATCAAACAATAACTTTATGGCGCCCGCAGATATTGCGAAAGCAATAGTCATCAAGACAGTCAACAGCGTTTTCGCGGACGCTTGTTCTTTCTCTACGGCGCCAATTTTGTCATTTAGCTTCTTTTCGGAATCCTTGATCTTGATGGCAAGGCCAGCAAGCGACTGTATCTCCCCGGAAATAGTATTTATTAGCTCTGTCGGAATGTCACTTAGCCCTTCAGTTGTTTTTATTTCCTTGGAGGTGGAATCCAAACTTGAATACCAAATCAAGAAACAAGACTGACCTTGCTGTAGGTGAATGGAGGTCGGGCTTGCATTGAACACAGAAAAAACCAGTTGGCCCCTGTAACCCGGATCCACATGGAAGCCTGATACGTTTACCAATCCTCGAAACTTAATTTTTGCCTTCATGGATATAAGTGCAAGCGCACTCGGCGGCACTGATACACTTTCTAACGTGAGTAGGAATGCAAATTGACCAGGCGGAATCGCAAACGCTTGATTTGGTGCTAGTTGCATTTTCGTTTGCACATTGGGATCCAGCGCTTGGTGCGTAGGCGAAACGTATACCTCATTGCCGATCGATAGCGTATATGCCGCACAGTCAATCTTCTTGGGATCAAACGGTTCAATCAAAGTCTTAAGTTCGTTGGCAAGTGTCTCGCCGCTCCAAAAGGCCATGTCGCACTCCTAACTATTGGAAATTTTTACTTACGCTGAAACTTGATCGCCTCGTTGCGATTTGACGATTGATACAAAGAAAGCACTGTAAGTCTGTCACGTCGTGGCAGAATCGCCGCGTACAAATGAAATTGTCCTAGCGTTCAAGTCCCCCACGATCCGGCCCTTACCGTGACACCTCACTGCACGCCAAACTCGAAAGCCCTCGAGTATCGTATGTTCCCACTGCTTTCCAGAGCAGACCGAAACCTCAAGATGGGCCGTCAAGTCCTTAATGGTCCTAAGCAATCCGTATTCGACTGTCTCAACCCCATCAAAAAATGAATTTTTTGTCGCCTCTGCGAATATTAGTGCGGCAATCGCCTCATCTATCACGGCTGCTCTGCCGCCATCTTGTACCTCGTCTATTTCCGCGTCGCTCTTTCTCTTGCAGTTAAAGAATGCCTTGCCTCGAAGCACTGGAGACCAACAAAGCACGGCCAAAAATGAAAGGTGGAAAACATCGTGAAATCGATAACCGTCGTCGACCTGTGCATTGTCGCTAAGTTCGTTGCCGAAAGCGTTTCCATTTTGGAACAGTTGAACGTGCATCTTGCCATCAGACATTTGCTCTGAAACAACCTCAATTTCAAAGTAACGCGGAAATTGTTCGTGCTTGGGAAAGTGCTCATCAAATAGCTTGAGGCCAAACAAAGAATTTGCGTTGTCGTGCCACCGGTCATTTATTTTCTGCGTGTTTTTTTTGGCCACGTCGTTCAAATCCAGCCCAGTCTTGGTCGCGATATTTGCGACGTTCCAAAGTATGTCACCTAGCTCCTCCGCTATTCGGTCCCTAAAGATTGAGTACGCCTCGCCATCTCTTAGAAATCGCTTGTAGTGAGTCAGCAATGAGCCAGATTCTCCCGCTAAGCCCAACAAGGGAAGAATGAGAGCCTTTATGTCATCTGCGCCTTTGACGGGTGCCTGATCGGTAGCTTCCGCAGATTTTTGGTATTCAGAAAATTCCATGTCTAACCTTTAGAGCAGCACCTGTTGACGATTGATTGACTTGCCTTTCAGATCGTCGGGTTTGACGTTCAAACTCCACTTTGGCGGATAAAAATAGTCAATCGTCCCGGGGGACGCATCGAACTTTTGCTTAATGCGGGTCCGACCGGAAATTCCCGCAATCTCTGGATGCACAATACGTGCGTATTTGTCTGTTTCGCAGAACAAATTCTGCGCGTCTATTAGTTGTAGGCGCCGGCCCCAAAGTGACCTGAAATTTATGCCCAGTCGTTCGAATTCGTATTCTTGCCTATCCACCATTAGTCTAATGATGTCGATCTCAGACAACCCCCCCAAATTTGAGAAACATTTCCGAATCCCATCCAACGCACCTGGACCTGGCATAGTGAATTCCATTTCAGAGAAGTCTGTTAGTTCGCTGTAATTGAGGTCCGTGATAACTTGATATGCCAAGAAATCACCAAATAACGGATAGGAGCGAAGGAGCTCAAACCCCTCTCGCATTGACTTGCAATTAGCGAGCCGATCAGGAACCGCATCTGCCATCATTTTTTCTAGAAGCTTCAAGTGAGATTGATGCTTGCGCTGTACACCAAACAACTTATGACCCGAAGCCATAATGTAAGCCGCAGAATATATGCGTTTCCCCGAATTCATTGCGTTTGAAAGCACCCGGTCATATTCAGCGTAGCGATATGTTTTCCACCGAACATCTTCCATCACAGATTCAAGCAATTGCCATGTCTCAATCTTGTTGAAGAGCTTAAAAAGGACAATTCGAAAAAATAGATCTTGCTTGTTCCAGGAGCCTGCGTAAATTACGTGCTTAATCAGATATTGACTCACGCGGTCGGACGCGCGGTAGGCATTAGTGAACTTGTACTGATTTAAGACGACATCGCGCGACCAAGGGGCTTGGTTACCTTCAAGGCGTGCAAAAAAAACTTTCTGACGTTCCGCTGCAAATCGCCAGTAAGAGTCGTAAACAACAGTCGGTTTGGCTGGGCTGAGTGCCGCAAATACCAATGGAGTTGCCGGTGGCTTCCTTTGCTTCTCCTTTGGTTTAGCGATACTTGTACTATCGGCCATGTGGGTATGCTTTGATAACAGATCCGTAATTCATTTTTCTTTCAGGATTGTGCGCAAGTCTGATTCCAATTTATCGAGCTCGCTTCTCTTCCCGAGGCTACTAATTTCTAGACAACTTGCAATGCAAATGACTTGGGTGAGTTTCTTTCCTAGCTGTTTTGCCATAAATCTGCCAAGTTCGTACAAACCGAAGTAATTGCC
>JANOKK010000283.1:0-2252 GCA_031419255.1 Betaproteobacteria bacterium | reverse complement strand
ACTTTATTGTGGCCACCGCAAATCCCCCTCAATCCCTCCTTCGACGAGCTCAGGACAGGCTCTTTTTCAAAGGGGGAAGTGCCTGATGAGAGGCCTTCCCTTGATAAGGGAAGTCAGGGGATTTTCGGTGGCTGGATCAATACCGTATATTTCCTGTTAGCTCTTCTTCATGAACTGCGGACACAGCGATTTCTCAAGCGACTGGAACGCTTCTTCGCCCTTCACGGTGCCCATGTGCTTGTAGTAATCCCACGGGCCCTTTGATTCCGACGGTTTTTTCACCAGGAACAAGTGCATGTCATGCACCATGCGGCCGTCGGGACGCAGCTTGCCGTTTTTCGCGAACACGTCGTTGATCGGTGTGTCCTGCATCTTCTTCATCACCGCCGCCGTGTCATCCGAGCCCGCCGCCTGAACGGCCTTCAAGTAATGCGCGACTGAAGAATAAACGCCGACCTGATTCATGTTGGGCTTCTTGCCGTTGTTGCGCGCTTCAAATCGTTTTGCAAAGGCGCGGTTCTCGTCGTTCATGTCCCAGTACCAGGCTTCGGTCAGGTACAAGCCCTGCGCGGTATTGAGGCCAAGCGCGTGTACGTCGGTGATCAGCATCAGCAACGCTGCGAGGTTTTGACTCTTGGTAATGCCGAATTCGGCCGCCGCTTTCACGCTATTAACCGTATCGCCACCGGCGTTGGCCAAACCCACCACTTTCGCTTTCGACGCTTGCGCTTGCAACAGGAAGGACGAAAAATCGGTCGCGGCCAAGGGATGACGCACCGCGCCGTTTACCTTTCCGCCGTTCGCTTTCACCACTTCACCGGTGTCTTTTTCCAGCGAATGACCGAACGCGTAATCGGCTGTGAGGAAGAACCAGCTATCGCCGCCGGCCTTCACGACCGCTTTGCCGACTACATTGGCGAGCGAAATCGTGTCGTACACCCAGTGAACCGTGGTGCCGGGTTGGCAGGAATCATTGGTCAGGCGCGAACTTGCGGCACCGGTGACGACCGTGATTTTGTTTTTTTCCTTGCCGAGCGCAGTCACTGCCAACGCCACGCCGGAATTCAGGTTCTCAAAGGTCGCATCGACTTTGTCGCGGTCAAACCATTGCTGCGTGAGGTTCTTGGCGACATCGGGCTTGTTCTGGTGATCGGCACTCACCACTTCGATGGTCTTGCCGAACATCTTGCCGCCGAAATCCTCGACCGCCATCTTCGCCGCGGTCACAGCACCTGGGCCGCCGAAATCGGCGTAGAGACCCGACATATCTGTCAACACACCCAGTTTCAGCGTGTCATCGGATAATTTTCCCTGCTGCGCGGATACGATTCCCGCGCTCAACATGCATGCTGCCGACACCAGTGTTGCCAAAATTTTGCGTTTCATTTTTGCTACCTCCTCGTGATGATCAAAACGGCCGCAATGACCGCAAGACATTGTTTCAAAAAAAATCAGACACCCAAATATTCGTGCAGCATGTCGGTCTTGGCGGCCAACTCATTTTTTTCCACTACCGCTGCAATTTTGCCGTGTTCCATGACGTAATGCCGATCCGCGAGCGGTGCCGCGAAACGAAAATTCTGTTCGACCATGATAATCGTCAAGCCCTTAGTCTTGAGTTCGCGGATCACGCGCCCCAGCGTTTGCACAATCACCGGTGCGAGGCCTTCGGTGATTTCATCGAGCAACAGAATTTTGGCACCGGTGCGCAGTATGCGCGCCATCGCCAGCATTTGCTGTTCGCCACCGGACAAACGCGTGCCCTGGCTATTTCGACGCTCTTGCAAATTCGGAAACATCGCGTAAATTTCTTCGACCGACATGCCGCCTTCGCCGATTTTCGGCGGCAGCAACAAATTTTCCTCGCAGCTCAGGCTGGAAAAAATGCCGCGCTCTTCCGGACAATATCCCAAACCGAGACGGGCGATTTTGTGGGTCGGCATTTGAATCGCCTCAACGCCTTCGATTTTGATCGAGCCGGTGCGCTTTCCGGTGAGGCCCAGCATCGCTTTCAGTGTGGTGGTGCGCCCGGCCCCGTTGCGACCCAGCAAGGTCACCAATTCACCCTTGCGAATTTCAAAATCAACGCCATGCAGAATATGCGATTCGCCGTAATACGCGTGCAGGTTGGCAACACTCAACACGGCTTCACTCATGCCGCATCCTCGACGGTGCCGACGTAAGCCTCAAGTACTTTCGGATCTTTCGACACCGTTTCATACGGCCCTTCCGCGAGCACGCTGCCGCGCGCG
>JANOKK010000282.1:0-2590 GCA_031419255.1 Betaproteobacteria bacterium | reverse complement strand
CCCTGACCGGGCCGCCCTTATTCTCGATATGGCGGGCGAACGGTATCGCCAGCAGAAATCCGGATAGGACGAAGAACGCATTTGCACCCAGCCAACTAACCGTTAGCAGCCAGTGAAAGGTAATTTGTGCGTTTCCGATATCGAAAAACAGCACCCGTGGTCCGGCTACAGCAAAGATGTGGTGCGCCAGTACCATCAGTGCCGCCAGCGACCGAATGCCGGTGAGCGCCCCGGTGAATTGATCGGCGATATTCACCGGTGCAATATCGAGCGTTGAAAGTTGTGCCAAAGCAGAGTCACGGTTGATATATTTTCAAAACTCTCGCAGGGGTGAGTACTTCGTGCCAAAAGGTGGAGCGGTTGATCGCCCGCCAAGCCGTATTTTCAAAGGGACTTGCGTATGTACTATGCATGGAAGTTACGGATTTGAAATATGCGGCGTGCGTCCGCAGTCATACGAACTGCCACATCAATTTTGCTCGTCGCCTAAACGAGCGCGGTATCCTCATCCGCATACGCCGGACAAGACACGCAAATAATTTTCATTTGGGCGACGCCCGTATTGGTCACGTTATGCGGCGTTCCGGGTGCAATGTTGATGGTGTCACCAACCTGAATCTCAAACTCGGCACGTCCCAGTCGCATGGTTCCGATCCCTTGCGTAATGTGATAAATCTCCTGCGATTCACGATGAAAATGCATTCGCGAGGTGCCGTCAACCTCAATCGTCGCCTCGGCGAAACTCATGGCAGACGGCCCATGCTGCAATGGGTGGATCAATTCACGAATCAGGGAGGCGTCTTTTGTCACGAACGGCGCGATTGTCGAGTAGGTCGTTTTCATTGTTTCCGGACAAATAGTCGGTTGGCGTTCCATGCCATAATTTTGCCGGACTCCTCACCTGAATTGTAAAAAATCCATGGCCGTCAATTACACCTTGCCCACACCCGATTCACTGCTGCCGGTAACCGGCATCTCGCTCGGCTATGCAAAAGCACACGTAAAGAAACCCGACCGCAAAGACATGCTGGTAATCGCACTCGATACCGGCTCACGCGCAGCGGGCGTGTTCACGCAGAATCGCTTCTGTGCGGCACCGGTGCTGGTCTGCCGCGAACATCTCGAAAAGAAGCGCAACCGCGCAACCGACATTCGCGCGTTGGTCGTCAATACCGGCTGCGCCAACGCGGGCACCGGCACACAAGGCTTGAGCGATGCAAAGGCGATGTGCGCCGAGACCGCCAAGGCGCTGGGTTGCAAGCCCTCACAAGTGTTGCCTTTTTCCACCGGCGTGATTCTCGAGCATCTGCCGATGGATCGCATCCTCGCGGGTATTCCGCAATGCGTAACGAATCTGACCCCAACAGGATGGTTCGACGCTGCACACGCAATCATGACCACCGACACCGTCCCTAAAGGTATATCGCGGCAAATCGATATCGATGGCAGCACGGTCACGATTACGGGCATTGCCAAGGGTGCCGGCATGATCGAGCCGAATATGGCGACCATGCTTGCTTTCATCGCGACCGATGCCGTGGTCGGCGATGACGTATTGCAGGACATGGTCGAAGAAGCCGCCAACGTATCGTTCAATTCCATCACCGTCGATGGTGACACCTCGACCAATGACTCGCTGATCCTGATGGCGACCGGCAAGGCCGGCAATCCACCGATCAATGGCGAAGGCACGGCCGAGTACGCGAAGCTGCACTCAGCCGTGAATGAAGTCGCCATCGCGCTTGCGCAAGCGATCATCCGCGATGGCGAAGGGGCCACCAAATTCATGACCGTCAAAGTCGAGGGCGGAAAAACGCTCGACGAATGCAGGAAAATCGGCAAAGCGATCGCCAATTCGCCACTGGTAAAAACCGCGTTTTTCGCGAGCGATCCAAACCTCGGCCGCATCCTCGCCGCGATCGGCTATGCCGGCGTCGATGATCTTGATACGTCGCTGATTCGCGTTTATCTCGGCCCGGTGCTGGTGGCCGAACATGGTGGCCGCGCCGCGAGTTACAAAGAAGAACTCGGCAAGGCCGTGATGAAAGAAAGCGAAATACTGGTACGCGTGGAATTGAATCGCGGCACCACCACCGCCACGGTGTGGACCTGCGATTTTTCATATGATTACGTCAAGATCAACGCGGACTATCGTTCCTGATGGCCGCGAGCAATGAAAAAATCCTCGCTCGCGTTGACGAGTTGCTTGCGCGGATCGAGTCGTATTTGCCGGCGGCTGAGACGGCAGTCGATTGGAAAAAATACATCGCCTTTCGCTGGCGAAGACAGGCATCCATTTTTGGCAATCGCGGGCGGCTCGTGGGGGTCGCGCATCCGCATGTCGTCACATTCAACGACTTGAAGGATATCGATGACCAAAAATCGCGCCTTGAAGCCAACACGCGCCAGTTCGTACAAGGAAAAAGCGCCAACAATATTTTGCTGACCGGCGCGCGCGGCACCGGCAAATCTTCGCTGGTGAAGGCCGCGTTGCAACGTTTCGCCAAAGATGGTTTGCGCTTGATCGAAGTTGATCGTGCCGACATGGTTGATTTACCGGAGATCGCCGATCTCGTCGCGTCGCGCCACG
>JANOKK010000281.1:0-3062 GCA_031419255.1 Betaproteobacteria bacterium | reverse complement strand
CGGGTCTCGGCAATTTCGCCGGCACATTTGGCTGGACCTCGACCGGTGAATATGACGCAGAAATCAAGCAGGCGGACGCCGACTATGGCCCGCTGTTTGACAAATATCTGAAGATCGACGTTGAAACACTTTCAAAAGATGCCACCGCCAACGCGATGGGCCAGCGGCTTTTTCTCAACTATTGCGCGCAATGTCACGGCTCGGATGCGGGCGGGGCAAAAGGATTCCCGAATCTGCGCGACCGGGATTGGCTCTATGGCGGCGATGCGGCCAGCATCGAAACCACCATCCTCAATGGCCGCAATGGCGTGATGCCGGCGCTGGGTGCGGTGGTTGGCGGTGAAGCCGGCATCAACGCAGTTACGCATTTTGTGCGATCGCTTTCCGGCTTGAAGCACGATGCAAAATTGGCTGAGGTCGGCAAAGAAAAATTCGCGGTCTGCGCCGCCTGCCACGGCGCGGAAGGCAAGGGCAACGTAGTCATCGGCGCGCCGAACCTGACCGACGCGGTGTGGCTTTATGGCAGCACGGAGGAAACCATCGCCGAGGGAATTCGCAATGGACGCAATAATATGATGCCCGCGCAAAAGGAACGATTGGGTGAGGCGAAAGTGCATTTGCTGGCGGCATATGTTTATGGGTTGGGTGGGGGCATGCCGGAAAAGCCGACAACGGCGAAATAGCACTTCGCGAAAAGCAATCCACAGACCAACACAGTGTCATCCTGAGCGCAGCGAAGGATCTTGTCGCAATGAGATCCTTCGCTGCGCTCAGGATGACAATTTCTTCTTTCCGCCTGGAAATGTGAAGAATCATTGATGAGCACCTCCTCAAAAATCATCCCAATTATTCCCACTCCAGACGCCACCAGCGATCTGGAACAAACGCTGTTTGAGGTGCGCAAGAAAATCTATCCGCGCGCGGTCAGCGGATGGTTTGCAAAGTGGCGTTGGGCGCTGGTATTTATCACCCAACTGGTTTTCTACGGCTCGCCGTGGCTCGAATGGAATGGTCGGCAAGCGGTGCTGTTCGATCTGGCCGCGCGCAAGTTTTACATTTTCGGCATCGTCTTTTGGCCGCAGGATTTTATTTATCTCACCATCCTGCTGCTGATTTCGGCGTACTCGCTTTTCCTTTTTACCGCTGTCGCCGGACGTCTTTGGTGTGGCTACACCTGCCCGCAAACGGTGTACACGGAAATTTTTCTGTGGATCGAGCGTACCATCGAAGGAGATCGTGTCGCGCAAATGCGTCTCGATGAACGCCCTTTGTCGATGCGAAAAATCGGCCTCAAATCGGCCAAGCATGGCGTGTGGATTGCGCTCTCACTGTGGACCGGATTTACCTTCGTCGGTTACTTCACGCCGATTCTGGATTTGAGCCGTGAAGTATTAACCGCAACGCTCGGGCCGTGGGAAACGTTCTGGTTGCTTTTTTACGGCCTCGCCACTTACGGCAACGCCGGCTGGCTGCGCGAACAGGTGTGTAAATACATGTGCCCCTATGCGCGCTTTCAGGGAGTGATGTTTGATCGCGACACGCTGGTCGGGGCCTACGACGAAGAGCGCGGCGAGCCGCGCGGTTCGCGCTCGAAGAAAACCGACCCAAAACTTGCCGGTCTCGGTGATTGTGTCGATTGCGAAATCTGCGTGCAGGTTTGCCCGACCGGCATCGATATCCGTGAGGGCCAGCAATACGAATGCATCGGCTGCACTGCCTGCATCGATGGCTGCAATCAGGTGATGGACAAAATGGGTTACGCGCCGGGATTGATTCGCTACGCATCGCTCAACGGCGTGAGCCAGCATCTGGGCTGGCGGGAAATGATCCGCCGCGTGTTCCGTCCGCGCGTGCTGATCTATTCCGCCATCCTTTGGGCCATCATCATCGGTGCCGGTATCAGTCTTTATTTCCGCGTACCGGTCAAGGTCGATGTGATTCGCGATCGCGGCGCGCTTGCGCGTGAAGTGGCGAACGGCCAAATCGAAAACGTTTATAGGTTGCAAATCATGAATACCGAAGAACGCCCTCGACGGTTGATGATTACCGCAACCGGCATTGATGGCATGGCGGTCACGGGCATTGCACTGCCGCTCAGCATCGGCCCCGCCACCACCCAGATGTTCACGCTGAATTTGCGCGCGCCGGCCGACAAAGCGCCCAAGGGCTCGACGCGAATTAATTTTCATGTGGTACCGATCGATGCCGCCGGAAAATCTCATCCGGAAGAATTTTCACTCAACGAGAAATCGATTTTCTATAAATTCTAGGAGTCATCATGAACGTCTCTGCGCACATTGATTCGGCGATCCCCTGGTATCGCCAACCGTGGCCTTGGTTGTTGATGGCAGGCCCGGCCATTGTGGTGGTGGCCGGATTTGTCACGCTGGGCTTGGCCATCCGCAGCGCCGACGGGCTGGTGGCCGATGATTACTACAAGCAGGGCAAGGCCATCAACATGACCCTGACCCGCGATGCGCGCGCGCGCGAACTTGGCCTTCGCGCGCGGGTTTCAATGATGCAGGGGGGTCTCGTGTCGCTGACTTTTTTAGCGGCGGCACCGCCCGCCTCGCAATTGCGATTGACGCTGCATCACCCCACGCGCAGTGGATTTGATCGCGAAGTCACACTCGCGCGCGCGCGCGACGGCAGCTACCGCGCCGCCATGCCCGCTATCGACACCGCTCGATGGACGATCACGCTTGACGATGCGAGTCGCACCTGGCGTCTCACCGGCGACTGGGCCACCGGCAGCGGCGCAATCGTCCTTGGCCAAAACCCCTGAGCGCACCCATCGCGGAGGACTCATGAGCAAATACATCATGTGGGTGCTGTGGCCCTCATTCATCGCGGCGGGGATGGGCGTGGGAATTTTATTCACGCTGGTGGATCCGACGGAACTCATCATTCTTGGGCAACCGTTGCATGCCAGCCGGACGGCGGTGTATACGCTGGGGTTCTTTATCCTGTGGGCAATTTGCGCGGCGGCGAGTGCGATGAGTTGCTTCTTGCAGGCGACTTCGCGGGAAAACAAATAAACAAAACTCTAGCACTGGCGGGGT
>JANOKK010000280.1:0-9915 GCA_031419255.1 Betaproteobacteria bacterium | reverse complement strand
GCCGAAATAAATTTTGTTTCTTTTTGTAGCGCCAAACTTTTTTGAAGTCGATCGATGTTTCCTTTGCTCGGACTCATTTTTTTACCAATAAACTTTTGGTTCAAAATGACATTTTCATTGGATTCTAAAGATTTTTCTCGCGGCGTGATTTTACGGCCAGATGCTTTGAACTCAACCAGCGCTTTTTGAAGAACTTCTGATGCGGGAAATTTCGGCAATCCGGGACTGGAACTCCGAATAGGATATTTCGGACGCCGACGATGACGGCGACGGACCACCCTGGCCGGGGGTTTCCGAGAAGCGAAATTCGGTGGGCTTGATCCCGGCGGCCTTGCCGAGACGTTCACCGAAGGCGTCGAGACGCATCAGCCGCGCCTGGATTTCGCCCAGCTTGACGGCGAGCGAATTCAATTGCTCGCGCATGTCCTTTTCGGCCTGCTGGGTTTTTTGCTGCGTCAGGGTGGAAATCAGGCTCTGGATGAACGGGCTCTGGATATCCACCGCGTATTTCATCGTCACCCAATAGGTGCCCAGCGCAAACATGAACCCGGCGCTGATAAAGCCCATCGCGGCCATGATAATCTGCGACTGCGAGATCGTGACAATTCGGCTTTTGGCCAAACTGTCCGACACAAGAATAATGTTCATTCGATACTCCTGCAATGTGACTTATGGCGAAAACTGGATCTGCACCAAAAAACGGCCCCGCACCAAAAGGCGGTTTCAAGCCAATCAACGCCCTGATGCGGGAAGACGCTGTAATCGCGCCGATTCACGATCGGCTGCAGCGCGTTTCCCGCCTTCAACATTTTCTTGCCGACGCTCTACCGCCCGGCCTGAACAGTTCATGCCGTGTTGCTGCAGTGGAGGGATCGACGATGGTAATCGCAGCGGCAAATGGCGCCGTGGCGGCAAAACTAAAGCAGATGTTGCCGCGCCTGCTTGAGAAATTTCGTCAAAATAAAAAGCAAGAACAAGAGGTTACCGCAATTTCGGTACTGGTGCAACCCACCTATTTCGAGCCCGAAGCGCCTCTCCGCACCGGCCCGCCGCGCGAACCGATGCCGAGCAAGATGTTGGGCGAACTGGCTGAATCCTTGGAAGATTCTCCGTTGAAGAAGACCGTGGAGAAGATCATGAAGCAACGTGAGCGAGCGCTTACATTGGGGACAAAAGGAAAGTGATGTCGTTCTGCACAACGCGAAGGAACTCGTTTCAATAACGAGATCCTTCGCGTTGCCCGGTTTCGTAGGATGGGTGGAGCGCAGCGATACCCATCAGTTCCCTCGCAAGATCGATGGGTATCGCTACGCTCCACCCATCCTACTGGCGGCATCGCAAGACGAGGGATTTGGATTCAACAAAATCCTTCACGATGCCCGGGATGTCATCAATTTCCGTGACGCTTGACGTGCTCAAGCCAGCAGCAACCGTTCCGCCACATAAATTACCGCAATCAGCGCCGCGAATAACAGCGTCACCTTGATGATATTTCGCGTCAAAATCAGGAATCGCGGATTCTTGGTGAAAAGGTAGCCGAGGAAAGTCGCCGAGCAGGCGATGACGGCAACTATCAGGAGCAGGCGCAATCCGATCAACATGCGATTGCGCGCTACGCCGCCGACAGCGACGACAGCGCCATCTTGCCGAACGCTGCCGGCAATTTTTCCGGCTTGTCGAACGTCACATACTCCCAGGCGGATTCATCGGCCAGCAACGCCCTCACCAATTGGTTGTTCATCGCGTGGCCGGATTTGACGCCATGAAACGCGCCGATCAGCGGGTGGCCAAGCATGTACAAATCACCGACCGCATCCAGCGTCTTGTGTTTGACGAATTCATCGTCGAAGCGCAGACCATCGGCATTCAAGACGCGGTAATCGTCGATGACAATGACATTGTCGAGCGAACCGCCGCGCCCGAGCCCGGCGGCGCGCATTGCCTCGACTTCATGCGTGAATCCGAACGTGCGAGCACGCGCAACATCGCGCATGAAAGAAACGTATGCGAAATCGATTTCGATATCCGAGGCCGACTTTTCGAACACCGGATGATCGAACTGAATATTGAACATGAGCTTAAAGCCGTTGAATGGTGACAACGACACCCGGCGATCCTGATCCTGAATTTCCACGTGCTTCTTCACGCGGATGTAGCGCTTGGCCTTGCCTTGCTCCTCGATCCCGGCCGCCTGCATCAAGAACACGAACGGCCCGGCACTGCCGTCCATGATCGGCACTTCCTCGGCCGACAAATCGACATAGGCGTTATCGATGCCGAGCCCGGCAAATGCAGACATCAGATGTTCGACCGTGGCCGCGCGCGCACCGGTTTTCTTGTCCTCGATGCGCGTCGACATGCGCGTGTCATGCACATTCAGCGCGTGCGCTTTCACCATCGGCGCGCCGGGCAAGTCAGTGCGGCAATAGACGATGCCAGTATCCGGCGGAGCCGGGCGGATCGACATCTCGACGCGATGGCCGAGATGCACACCGACGCCGGTGGCGCGGGTTTTATTTTTTAGGGTGCGCTGCTTGATCATGACTAACGTAATGGACTCGACTCATTGGAACTTGGTTCCAATTGTCGGTTTTTCAATCGCAAAAAATCTATGGGACGGCTCGATCAGCCCTTTTTCTTGCTGGCAGGCGCGGCTTTTTTATCCGATTTCTGCGGCGGCTCGGATTTTTTCTGATCGCCTATCACCGTGATAAGTGGACAAACCTTGAATACGGGGCATTTTTTGCAACCGACTGCCAATGCGACGGGACAGATGACCATGGTGAAACCTCTTGTGGTGAGCGTGTGCGGCCATCATACACGCGCGCTTGTGACACAGTGGGTTCGAAACAAGCGGGGACACCGAACCCTCCCGCGCGGCAGAGTTTCGCGCAGGTGGATCCAGTTACCCGACCGGAGGCTAGTCGGCTTGCTTACGCAAAAACGCCGGAATGTCGTACATCTCGACACCCGATTGTTGCATCGCTGTCACGGTGGCATCGCGACGACGACGTGTGACGGCCGGCGTATCGAGATCGTGATAATTGATGGCGCCCGCCGGTGAATCGATCGGTGCGCCCATTGCATCGTCCGTTCCCGTGCGCGCGTAAACCGCTGCCGGTGCCGAATACACCATTTGCGGTTGCCGTTTGGAAACAGAGCCGCCGAGTCCGGTCGCAACAATCGTTACGCGCAACTGATCACCGATCGATTCATCGAGCACGCTGCCGAAAATCACCGTCGCATCTTCAGCCGTGAAGCTGCGGATGGTGTTCATGACTTCATGCACCTCCTTCAGCTTCAACGATTTGCTGGCCGTGATGTTCACCAGCACGCCACGCGCGCCCGTGAGATTCACATCCTCCAACAACGGCGATGCAGCGGCACGTTCAGCCGCGACTTGCGCGCGATCCGGGCCAGAGGCCATCGCGGAACCCATCATCGCGACACCGTTCTCGCTCATCACCGTGCGCACGTCGGCAAAATCCACGTTCACCAATCCTGGACAGTTGATCACTTCGGCAATGCCCGCGACCGCACCATTGAGGACATCGTTCGATGCTTTGAACGCGTCTTCGTAGGTCACGTCATCGCCCAACACTTCCATCAACCGGTCATTCGGGATGATGATCAGTGAATCCACATGCTGCTTCAATGCTTCAATTCCGGCTTCGGCAATTTTCTTGCGCTTGCCTTCGAACGCGAACGGCTTGGTGACGACCGCGACGGTCAACACACCCATTTCGCGCGCGATTTCCGCCACGATCGGTGCTGCACCGGTGCCGGTGCCACCCCCCATGCCCGCCGTGATGAACAACATGTCCGCACCCTGAATCATTTCCGCGATGCGTTCACGATCTTCAAGTGCCGCCTGACGACCCACGTCCGGATTGGCACCCGCGCCCAAGCCCTTGGTCACGTTGCCGCCCAACTGCATCGTGATCTTGGATTGATTGCGTTTCAAGGCCTGCGCATCGGTATTGGCGCAGATGAATTCCACCCCCGCCACACCGTTGCCGATCATATGGTCGACCGCGTTACCGCCGCAGCCGCCGATACCAATCACCTTGATGATCGCTTCCGGTTGCTCTGTATCGATTAACTCAATCATGTCTACTCTCCTCTGCTGTGGAACAACTTGAAAAAAACGACCCCTCTCCCCAACCCTCTCCCACAAGGGGAGAGGGGCTTAATTGCGTCCCGCACTCGACATCTGGCGGGATTTGATTTGCTTCCCTCCCCCCTCGTGGGGGAGGGACCGAGGGAGAGGGGGCCGCCGCAACGACGAACTCCGTCTCCCAATCATCAAAAATTCCCCTTAAACCAACTCGCCATCTTTTCAAACACACTCTTGAAATTCGCGGTGTGCATGCGTACATGCTCGTCGCGCTTTTTCTGCTCGACGGCCGATAGCAGCAACCCGACCCCGGTCGAGAAGCGCGGATTCCGCACCACTTCGGCGAGTCCGCCGGAATACATCGGCACGCCAAGCCTGACCGGCATGTGAAACACTTCTTCGCCGAGCTCGACCATGCCCGCCATGCCAGCACTACCACCAGTCAACACAATGCCGCTCGACAACAATTCCTCGAAGCCGCTCGCGCGCAATTCGCGCTGGATGAGTGAATACAATTCCTCAACGCGTGGCTCGATCACTTCCGCCAACGTCTGCCGCGACATTTGCCTGGGTTCGCGATCACCCACGCCCGGCACTTCGATCACGTCATTCACGCTCGCCAATTGCCGCAGCGCGACACCATGCGCGATCTTGATATCCTCGGCGTCCTTGGTCGGGGTGCGCAATGCCATCGCGATGTCGTTGGTAATCTGGTCACCGGCAATCGGAATCACTGCCGTATGACGAATCGCGCCGCCGGTAAAAACGGCGATATCCGTGGTGCCGCCGCCGATATCGACCAAGCACACACCCAGATCTTTTTCATCCTGCGATAGCACCGCAATGGCGGAGGCGAGTGGTTGCAACACCAGATCGCGCACTTCCAATCCGCAACGCCGCACGCATTTCATGATGTTCTGCGCAGCCGAAACCGCACCGGTGACGATATGCACTTTCACTTCGAGGCGCACGCCGCTCATGCCGACCGGTTCGCGCACATCTTCCTGCCCGTCGATGATGTATTCCTGAATGAGGATATGAAGAATTTGCTGATCCATCGGAATATTTACCGCGCGCGCGGTTTCAATCACGCGATCAACATCGTGTTGCGAGACTTCCTTGTCCTTGATCGCCACCATGCCATGCGAATTGAAACTCTTGATGTGTGAGCCGGCGATGCCGGTCATGACATCCTTGATTTTTACATCCGCCATCAATTCGGCTTCTTCCAGCGCGCGCTGAATACCCGTGACGGTGGCTTCAATATTCACCACCACACCTTTTTTCAATCCCTTCGACGGATGCTGGCCAAGGCCCAAAATTTCCAGCGCGCCGTCAGGCGTGATTTCGGCGACGATGGCGATGATCTTGGAGGTGCCGATATCCAGCGCCACCAACAGATTTTTGGTTTCGCGGGGCTTATTCATGTTGCATTCGTCGATTCATTTCGGTTCATGGAATGGCGGTTTTCCGGTCGGTGTTCGTTCATCAGGATTTCGCGGCGGGCGACGTCGTGCCGGCGCGCACCGCAAGGCCGCCCAGGTAGCGCAGATCGATACGCACATCGGGAGTGCGAACCGCGGCGATGCTCGGGTACGCGCGCACATAGCGAGCGAGGCGCTCGCCGGCGTCACTGCGGCCGAGCAGCAAGGTGCCGCCGCTGCCGAGTTTCAATTGCCACGCGCGACGCGGCGAGAGCATCAATTCCACCGGCACCTCGCCGATCACCGCGAGTTGCGTTTTGAACGCGAGATATTGAATCAGCATGTCGCGCGCGGAATCTTTCGGCCCGCTGAATATCGGCAACGCACTGTCGCCGGCGAACTCCGCCGTGAAAATTTCGCCGGCGGTATTGACCAGCAAATCCGCCTCCGGCCCGTCCAAACGTCGCCAGCGCGCGTAGGGAACGTGTTCTTCGATGCGCACTTCGAGGGTCGAAGGAAAGCGCCGACGCACTTCCGCAATACGCACCCACTCGACCTCCATCAGCGCCGCCTTGACTTGATTCAGATCGGTGCGCAGCATGCTGCCGCCCATGTTCTGGATCGCACCCGCGATGCGTTTCAATTCGCCTTGATCAACGCGTTGCAACGCGCCATCGATGCCGGCAAAGGTCATGTTGCGAATCGGCAGCGGCGGTGATGACGAGCGCGCCTCGATTGCAATCTCGTCCTGCGTCAATGCCGAAATCGCAAACCACGCGGCCACCCCGGCAATCAGCATCGCGGCCATCGCGGCACCGATCACGACGACGCGCTTTCGCATGAATGCGTCGATCCAAGCGGAATCCGGCGATGAGGTGTTGGCACGTGGAGACTTGGTCATCTTCGGCCTCATCCCTTCAACGACGCCGACTGCAAAATCCGCACGCACAAGTCGGGATAACTCAAGCCCACCGCGCGCGCCGCGATCGGCACCAATGAGTGGCCGGTCATGCCGGGCGACGTGTTCATTTCCAAAAAACTGTAACGGCCATCGGGTGCGAGCATCATGTCGGCGCGGCCCCAGCCATCGCAGCCGAGCACCTTGAATGCCTTCATCGTGACGGCGCGAATGTCGTCCTCGATATCGGCGCGCACGCCGGACGGACAGTGGTACTTCACGACATCGGTGAAATACTTATTCTGATAATCGTACGCACCGTTGGGGGCTTCGATGCGGACCAGCGGCAGCACCTCGGCACCCACGACCGAAGCGGTTAATTCCTGTCCGCTGATGAATTCCTCGGCGATGACCAATGGATCCAGCTTGTACGCCAACGCAAACGCAGCCGGCATGTCCGCAGCGCGCTCGACTTTGGTCACACCGATGCTGGAGCCTTCGCGCGCGGGTTTCACGATCAGCGGCAGCTTCAAATCGATGACGACTTTCAGCCAATCGCTTTCCGGCGTAAGCATGCGAAACGCGGGGGTCGGAATGCCCGCTGCCTGCCAGACCAGTTTGGTGCGCCACTTGTCCACGGACAACGCGGAACCCATCACGCCGGAGCCCGTATAGGGAATTCGCAGCGTTTCAAGTACACCCTGCACAGTGCCGTCTTCGCCGAAGCGGCCGTGCAATGCAATGAACACACGCTCGAATTTTTCGCCCGGCAAATTGAACAGCGAATGTACCACCGGATCAAAGGCATGCGCGTCGACACCCTTCTCACGCAATGCGGCGAGTACGCCATTGCCGGAGAGCAGCGAAATCTCGCGCTCGGCACTCGGCCCGCCCATCAGCACCGCGACTCTACCCAGCGTTTTCACGTCGATACTCAAGATGAAACTCCAATACGGGCGCGGCTTTCCGGGCATAAATGGCCGGAAAGGCCCGCCAGTGCTTGATCCACGTATTTCAAGAAATTGGTACCCTGTAAGCCTGTCGCCCCGGATTTATTCCGGGGTCCAATTCTTTGTATCGCATCGGAAATCTGGAAAATAATTAGGCCCCGGAATAAATCCGGGGTGACAGTGATTGGGGATCCGCGAAAAATTCTCACGCGCGCAGTGATGTTCATTCGACGTCCCCGACTATCTTCACTTCGCGTATGAGATCCACACCGTTCTTTGCCTTCACCGTCGCTTGCATGTGGTCGATCATCTTCTCGATGTCGGCGGCACTCGCGTAACCCGAATTGATGATGAAGTTCGCGTGCTTCATCGAGATTTGCGCGCCACCGATGGTGTAACCCTTCAACCCACATGATTCAATCAATCGCGCGGCAAAATCTCCCGGCGGATTGCGAAAGGTCGAACCCGCGTTCGGCTTATCGAGCGGCTGCGAGGCCATGCGTTTGGCGAGCAATTCTTTGATGCGCGTTTGCGCCGCAACCACATCGCCCGGCACAAAACGAAAGCGCGCCGCGACGAACCATTCATCATCGTGACGGGAGACGGGTGACGGGTGGCGGCGTTTCGCTTCGACGTGCCGATAGCCGATCTCGTAGTCCGCGTTGGTGCGGGTATGCAGTACGCCGGCGCGATCGATCGTCGTGCAATCGACCACTTGATCCCACGTCTCGGTGCCGTAGCAACCCGCGTTCATCGCGAGCGCACCGCCAATGGTGCCTGGCACGCCGGCGAGCCATTCGGCACCCGCCAAACCATCCCTCGCCGCGAACTTTGCGACATGCGGCGATACCACGCCGGCACCTGCGCAAACAATGCAAGAGTCCGCCGCGTCAATCGCCAACCCATGCAGCGTCGGCGTGCTCAGCACCACGGTGCCATCAAATCCGCCATCACGCACCAGCAGATTGCTGCCGAGCCCGACAAACAGGATCGGCTCATCCGCTGCGAGTGTCGGCAGAAACGCTTGCAAATCGGCAAGATCAGCCGGCTTGAAAAAACGTGCCGCCCGGCCACCCGCTCGCCACGACACGTGTTTCGACATCGGCTCGTCGATGCGAACATCGCCGCGAATGTGCGAAGTGGGCGAGGTGGAAAATGTGCGCTGCTCGGCCATGTTCATTCCCCGCCTCCCACGCCCGCGAGGCGCGGTGCCACGCCGCCGACCGATCCCGCGCCCATGGTGATCACCACATCGCCGTCTCGCACACGGCCGAGCACGGCGGCGGGAATGTCGGCGGGTGTTTCCACAAAAAGGGGCTCGACTTTTCCCAGCACCCGTAACGCACGCGTGAGGGCGCGACCCTCGGCCGCCACGATCGGCGCTTCGCCCGCCGGATAAACATCAGCCAGGATTACTTCATCGGCCGTCGAAATTACCCGGACGAAATCCTCGAACAAATCGCGCGTACGAGTGTAGCGATGCGGCTGAAACGCGAGCACGATGCGCCGACCCGGAAAGGCACCGCGCGCGGCATTCAGCACGGCAGCCATCTCCGCCGGGTGGTGGCCGTAATCATCGATCAACGTGAACGCGCCGCCACCCTCGATAGCGATTTCGCCATAGCGTTGAAAGCGCCGGCCAACACCACTGAACGACGCGAGCGCTTTCGCGATCGGTTCATCCGCAATGCCGACTTCACGTGCGATCGCGATTGCCGACAATGCGTTCAATACGTTGTGGGTACCGACCAGATTAAGCTCGACATCGAGTACGCTCCGATCGCGGCGGCCTATCGCCGTGAATCGCATTTTTGCACCTGCGGCGGCGACGTTCACCGCGCGTAACTCGACATCTTCAGTCATGCCATAGGTCAGCACCGGCTTGGTCAAGCGCGGCAGTATTTCGCGCACGTTCTCGTCGTCCGCGCACAGCACCGCGAGGCCGTAGAACGGCAGGTGCTCCAAAAACTCGACGAACGCGGACTTCAATTTGCCGAAGTCATGCGCGTAGGTTTCCATGTGGTCCTGGTCGATATTGGTGACCACTGCCATGATCGGTTGCAGGTATAAAAACGACGCATCCGATTCGTCGGCTTCGGCGACCAGATATTCGCCTTTGCCGAGCCGCGCATTGGTGCCGATCGAATTCAGCCGCCCGCCGATCACGCAGGTCGGATCGAGTCCCGCTTCGCCGAGCACATGCGCAATCAGTGAAGTGGTGGTGGTTTTACCGTGCGTACCGGCGATGGCGATGCCCAACTTGAAGCGCATCAATTCGGCGAGCATCATCGCGCGCGGTACCACCGGAATGCGCGCGGCCTTGGCGGCGATCACTTCCGGATTGTCGGCCTTGACTGCGCTTGAGGTCACGATCACGCCCGCGTTGGCGATATTGCCCGCCGCGTGGCCGATCAGCACGTTTGCGCCGAGTGTGCGCAAGCGTTTCACGACCGATGAATCGGCGATATCGGAGCCGCTCACGGTGTAGCCGAGATTGAGCAGCACTTCGGCGATACCGGACATGCC
>JANOKK010000279.1:0-1838 GCA_031419255.1 Betaproteobacteria bacterium | reverse complement strand
GCGGCAATCCGGTTTGTTGCGATGCGGTCCGGTCCTGGCCGCGCCAGGGCCAAAATGGCGTTGTTGTCGCACCGTACGGGCCTGGTGGGGCGTGTACGCCAACTTTGCGCTAATTTTGGGCTGGGCAAAACGATCAATTCGCCGCCAACTGAATGGTGACAATGCGGAAACCCCAAGCCAGTGCGTGCCGTTCACGCCAATATTCATCGGTGCCCCGCCCCACCGGAAAAGCCCCACAATCCGATTGACGCACATTAAGCTCCCCAGATATAAACCGGCAGCGCCCATCGGAGACACAATGAACGACCGCATCCGAAACTTGTTGAACCAGATGACCGCACTCGAAGATGAAATGCGCACCGTCCTGCACGAACAAGAAACAAAAATGTTTTTCGAAATCAAGGGCAAGCGTATTGAGTTTGAAAAAGCCGTCAAGCAATCGCATCGCAAACTGAAGCGAAATTTCTTTCGCTGGCTGGTCGCCAATCGCCCGCAGAATCTCCTCACCGGGCCGATCATTTACGGGATGATCATTCCGCTGATGATGCTCGACCTTTTCGTCAGCTTCTATCAGGCGGCATGCTTTCCGATTTACGGGGTGGTCAAAGTTCGTCGCCGCGACTACATCGTGCTCGATCGGCACCACCTTGAATATCTGAATTTCATCGAAAAATTTCATTGCACTTATTGCGCGTACGGCGCGGGTCTGACAGCCTATATCGCTGAAATCGTTTCGCGAACCGAGCAGTATTTTTGTCCGATCAAACACGCGCACAAAATTCACGGCACCCACAAACGCTACCTGAGTTTTTTGGAGTTTGGCGACGCAGCCAACTATGAAAAGAAACTCGAAGCGTTTCGCGTCTCGCTGGGGAAGTAGACGTGACCAACGGCAACATCGCTTCCTGTCCGATTCCTGATGACGCGCAGCTGAAAACCTATTCATCCGGCGGCGGATTTGCCGATTGCTACGTAACAGACACTGCCGGATCGATTTCGTTGGAACAATACGTCACCGCGTTTTACACGACGCGGGTATTCAAACTTGAACGAATGATCCTAAAGGTCGCCGTGTCGATGCCTTCAACCGATGATCAAGCCCGGCAACTCGCTGCGGGCACCATCGACCGCTTCGCCGCATGGCACGTGGAAGCGCGGCGCGACGATCAACTGCTAATGTGCGACTTTCAGCGCCGCACGCGGTCGTGGTTCAGGGTCGAGCCAATGGCACGCGCCGATGGCCCGTATACGCGCTTGTATTTTGGTTCTGGCGTGGTACCGGTGATCGACAAAAGTGACGGCACGTCATCGCTCGGGCCGGTGTTTCATGCGCTGCTGGGCTTTCACAAACTCTATTCAAAAATCCTGCTTCGTTCGGCGGCAACGCGGCTGCGTCGATAGCGGTCGCTTGCGCTTTGGAAAAACGAAGTGCGCTTTACGCGTGTTCGACTCGCGCGGCATAGCACCCGCGCCGCGCATTGTGGACTTGCAGGTAACTCGCCGTCGGATTCGACAAGAGCCGCTCGAACGTTTCCGCCGCACGCACGCCCTCGCACACGTCGGCGTCGATCATCATGTGTTCGACATCGAACGCGCGCACGGCGAGCGGTCGCGTGGCTAGCACCGGCGAAACTTCATCGACTTTGTCATACGCCTTTGTAGCGATTTTGCGCACATAAATTGCATGCGTAGAACGATACGGTGTGTTGGCCGGCTGATGCTCAAAATTCACCAGTAGCAATTCCTCGCCGACGTCCGCATGCGCCTTGCTGTCGAGGCACGGCATGCCGGATCATCCTCGAACACGCGCCGCGCGCCCACGCGATGCAGCTCGGCAT
>JANOKK010000278.1:0-3763 GCA_031419255.1 Betaproteobacteria bacterium | reverse complement strand
ACAAATTTATCGTTTTGGGTACCGCCTAATTGCTGTTCGATTAGTATTTTGTACACCGTTCCCCCTATGGTACCTAGGGGCTCCCCCAAACCCGCCCCTTCGATACCCCCGGGCGAACGGCGATTAACTGAACAGTATTGGATCCCCCGTCACATCCAGGCTGCAAAGGGCTGCGTAATGGGAGTGCAAGAACACTTGCCTCGTCCATCGGCACGAATCCATCAGGAGCAATCAATGGCGCAAGACTGGGCTTTCGCCTTTCCCGACGCTTCCAACTTTTCCATCGACGCATTTATACTGCCCGGTATGAAATCCGATTCGTCCGTGCGAAATCCATTCGCCCGCGGTCGCGCGCCGGTACCGGCGTCGGTCACCGCCAAACGCGCTCGCGTGGACGCGGCTGCTGCGTTGCCGGTTGACGACGACACGGCGCTCTGCGAATTTCTCGAAGGTATCCGTGCGCATCGGCAGGCGGCGCTGGGGCAATTCTATGACCTCACGGTGGGGCGTGTGTATGGTATTGCATTGCGAATCGTGCGGCGTGCCGAACTGGCTGAAGAAGTGGTGTCGGATGTTTATATGCAAGTCTGGCGAGACGCCGCACGCTACGACGACACGCGCGGCAAAGTACTCGGCTGGCTGCTGGTGATCGCACGCAGCCGCGCGCTGGATTTATTGCGCCGCCAGGATGAAGCATTCAGCCACCCCGAACCATGGGAGTTGGTGACCGAGTGCGAAAACGGGCGCGACAATCCGCAGGATCTTTTGGAGGCAACACAAACCGGCAGCGCCGTGCATGCGGCCATGTTGAAACTCAGTCCGCTACAGCGGCAATTGTTGTCGCTGGCGTTTTTTCGCGGGCTCACGCATTCTGAAATTGTGGAGCACAGCGGCATTCCGCTGGGCAGTGTCAAAACCCATATCCGTCGTGCGCTGGGCGTTCTGCGCGAATCGCTCGGCCCGGATGTCGAATTGAATGCCGAGGAGGCATGAATGATGAAGAAAGCGAAAGCGAAAAATCCGAATATTATTTCCGATGCGATGCTCGGGAAAATTCTTGAAAACTCGGCGGTCGTGACTGCAGCGGATTTTCCTGCTGGCCGACGTGCGGCGATGAAGACGTCATTGCTGAAGCGTATTTCGGCAACCGATGCGACGCGCGACGCGACGGCCTATAAACTGGTCAGGGCCGACGAGGGCAGCTGGATCAACTTTGCGCCGAATGTGGCGATGAAAGTGTTGCGCGACGACGGCGGCATGCGCTCATGGCTCGCGCGTTTCGGTCCCGGCGGGCGCATTCCAGAGCACATGCAAAGTGGCGACGAGGAAGCGTTCATTGTCGAAGGCTGGTGCTGGCTCGACGATGTGAAGATCGAATGCGGCGACTTTCACATGATCGCGAAGGGTCAACGCCACGGCAACATTCACAGCCCGGAAGGTTGCCTGATTTTCGTGCGCAGCCATAGCGAAAATCGTCACGCGTCGCAGTTGGCGGCGGTGCGTTGAATGTTATTTACTTGGGCGCGTAAATTTCTGCCCTTACTTTAAATACAGGCAATGTCATTCTGATCGAGGCGAAGGCCTATGACAGGAGAGTCTTGGCGAGCCACCACGCAACGGCCGCGATAAACGCAGAGCAGGGGATCGTGAGAACCCACGCCCAGACGATGCCGCCGGCCACACCCCAACGCACCGCGTTGAATTTGCGCGCGGCACCCACACCCACAATTGCGCCGGTGATTGTGTGCGTGGTCGAGACCGGAATCCCCATGGCGGTTGCGGTAAAGAGTGTGATGGCACCACCCGTTTCGGCGCAGAAACCGCCAACCGGTTTCAGCTTGGTGATCTTCTGCCCCATGGTTTTGACGATGCGCCAGCCGCCGAACAAGGTGCCCAGGGCGATGGCGGCATAACATGACACGATCACCCACATTGGCACTGGATCCTTTGTGCCGGAAATGCCGGCGGCGATCAATAGCATCCAGATGATGCCGATGGTTTTTTGCGCATCGTTGCCGCCGTGTCCCAGTGAATATAGCGACGCCGATACCAGTTGCAGTCGCCGGAACCATCGATCGACGCGGCGCGGTGCGGCCTTGCGGCAGAGCCACGAGACCAGCAGCAACAACAGGCTGCCCAACAGAAAGCCCATGAACGGCGAAATAAAAATGAAAAGAATCGTCTTCATCAGTCCGCTCGCGATGAGCGACGCGGTACCGGCCTTTGCGACCGCCGCGCCCACCAGGCCACCGATCAATGCGTGCGACGATGACGACGGAATGCCGTAATACCAGGTGATGACGTTCCAGGAGATTGCGCCGATCAGTGCGCCCATGATCACCAGATGATCGACAACTATTGGGTCGATGGTGCCTTTGCCAACGGTCGCCGCCACCTTCAATTGAAAAACGAGGATCGCAACGAAATTGAAAAACGCCGCCCACGCGACTGCGTACTGCGGTTTCAGCACGCCGGTGGAGACGATGGTGGCGATCGAATTCGCGGCATCGTGGAAGCCGTTCATGAAATCGAACACCAGCGCGAGCACCACCAGAAAGATGATCATCTCCAGGCTGATCGACAAGCTACCCATATGGCCCCCGGCGCGCGCCGAAATTACGCGTTTTCGAGGACAATGCCCTCGATCACATTCGCCGTATCTTCGGCGCGATCCGTAATCGATTCGAGCAATTCGTAGATCGCCTTCAGCTTGATCAGTTCGCGCGTATCGGGCTCATCGCGGAACAGTTTCGACATCGCGGTGCGCATCACCCGATCGGCCTCGGACTCGAGCTGATCGATCTCGTTGCATATTTTCAGGATCGCTTGCGAGTTGTCGAGATTGGAAAGCATCCCGACAGCCTCTTTCACTTTTTCCGCGCAGGACACGCAGATTTCGGCGAGCTTGCGCGCGGCATCGGTGACTTCGCGCACGTCATACAGGATCACGCATTCCGCCACGTCCTCCATCAAATCGAGGATGTCGTCCATGCGGCTGATGAGCTTGTGAATGTCCTCGCGGTCGAGCGGCGTGATAAAGGTCTGATGCAAGAGCAGGATGGTCTCATGCGTGATCTTGTCCGCCTTCTTCTCGATCGAGCTCACGTTCTGCGCATGTACCTCGCGGTTGCCCATGTCGGCAAAAAACGCGTTTAACTCTAGCGCCCCCTCGACGACCAGAGAGGCGTGACTATTGAAGAATTCGAAAAAACGCCCTTCCTTGGGCATGAATCGTCCGAACATTTTTCACCCCTAACCGGCCATGGCCGGGAAATCACAAATGATCGCTTTCTGGCTGCCGGGATTGTAGCCCAATGCGAAGGGTCGGCGGGCAGGGCGGCGGTAAATTTGATCAGGTAGAATCGGCAGTGACGATTGGCGGGGGAATCGGTTGCAGAAATGAGTGAGTTGGCCCGCCGACGATATTTGTAAAGGGTCGTGATTTCTAATTGTCTGTGCGAATTTCTTAGGCACAGAATTGTGCCGGGAATTGCGTGCTTTCTTGCGTTGGCAATTAAATTTTATGTGGAAAACGTGGTCTGTCCCCTATTATTATGCTATTATTATGATAACAATAGTAACAATAGGGGACAGACCATCATGGCACTCGGTTAAGCCCCCACGCCTCTGCCGTAGGATGGGTGGAGCGCCGCGGTTACCATCGTACGTGCGTGCGGTCAATATTGGTATCGCGGCGCGCCACCCAACCAAACGCAGAGGCGTGGGGGGGTTAACCCGTTCCATGTATGGATGTACCCAAATT
>JANOKK010000277.1:0-4947 GCA_031419255.1 Betaproteobacteria bacterium | reverse complement strand
TGGGCCTTCGCGTTCAATCACGCTGAGGCACAGCGCGCCTTCCAGGCCGCGCAGAAGGCGGACCCGAAGCTGGCGATGGCCTGGTGGGGCGAAGCGCTGGTGCTCGGGCCGAACATCAACGCACCGATGTTTCTGGAAGCGGTGGCACCTGCGGTGGCGGCGGCGCAGAAAGCAGTGGAGCGCAGTGCGGCGGCAAGCGAATCCGAGAAGGCACTGATCAATGCGCTCGCAAAACGCTATTCCGCGGATCCCAAAGCGGAGCGTGCGGCGCTCGACAAGGCCTATGCGGATGCGATGACGGAGGCAGCAAAGAAATTTCGTGCTGACGACACCATTCAGGTGTTGTTTGCAGAGTCCCTGATGGATCTCTCGCCGTGGGATTATTGGGAGGCCGCAGGTGCCAAGGCAAAAGGCCGCGCGGGGGAATTGATTGATGCGCTGGAACGCGTGTTGGAGCGCAATCCAAACCACGCCGGTGCGATCCACTATTACATTCACGCGATGGAAGCCTCCACCAAACCGGAAAAGGCATTGCCATATGCGCGCCTGCTTGGCAAGCAAATGCCCGGCGCTGGACACATCGTGCATATGCCCGCGCACATTTACTATCGCCTTGGCTTGTACAAGGAATCATTGCAGGCAAATCTTGCCGCCATTGCCGTCGACGAGAAATACTTCAGCCTTTCGCCGAGCGACCCGTTCTACAAAGGTGCTTACTATCCCCACAACGTGCATTTCGTCATGGTCTCGGCACTGATGGGCGGCGAAGGCAAAACTGCGCTCGACGCTGCCATCAAACTCGACAAAGTGATCGATCCGGAATTCCTGAAAACGGCGGGTGCACTACAGCCGGTGAAAGCGGCCGCGTATTTTTCGCATGTGCAATTCAGCACGCCGGAGGCAATTCTGGCGTTGCCGGACCCCGGCAAGGATTTCATTCTGGTCAACGCCATGTGGCACTACGCGCGCGCCGTCGCATTTGCGCGCAAGGGGATATTCGCCGACAGCCAGAAGGAAATTGATATTCTGGAATCCATCGAGCGCGACGGAGATTTTAAAGCCGTCAAGGATTGGGATATTCCCGGCAAGGAAATCGTGCAGACGGCGCGGCATGTGGCACTCGGCCGCCTCGCGGATGCGCGCGGTGATTTGCAGACCGCCATCAAGGCCTACGAAGACGCCGTGTTTGTACAGGACACGTTGCCCTACACCGAGCCACCGCACTGGTATTACCCGGTTCGTCAATCGCTGGGTGCCGCGCTGGTGCGTGCGGGCCGAATCGACGATGCTGAAAAAGCGTTCCGTGAATCGCTCGCGCAAACGCCGAGCAATGGTTGGGCGTTGCAGGGGTTGATGGAGGTCTATCGCCAACGTGGTGACACGGCGGCGTTGAAGGCGGCCCAGAAGCGATTTGATACCACTTGGCTGGGCAAGAAGGGTGGGCCGAGTCTGTTACTGTTGTAGATGTTTTCCTGCCCGCCGTCGCGAGCGTGGTACACAGGTTGTGAAAAACGAGCGCTGGCGCGGTGTTTTGGTGCTTTTCGCTCGGAGAAGCCCGCCAAATCTAGACTTTGCCGCGCGCCACTTCGCTGGAAAGGTCTTTCCAGTTCCGCCACTTCAGTTTTTCCGGATCGTGGATGGTATGAGAGGCGTAATACACGGCGCAGCGAAAAGTGTAGAGCACGCACGGATCCTGATACCCCCCCCGGTTATGTCGCAAAGATTTTTGAATTGGGCTTCGGGGCTGCGGCCTTTCAGTTGCGCCACGCGCGTGATGCCCATGCTGATGAGGTCTGCCGCAATGCTCAGGCCGACGCTGGGAATTTCCTCCAGTTCGGATTTCACGCGCTTGAGTCGCTTCGCCAATTCAGCCCCCTTGGCCTGCCTTGAAATGCGGGTTTTCAATAATGCCGATGACGTTGCCAAACGGATCGATCACCGACGCCACCCGAATTCCTTCGCCGACATCCGTGATTGCATCGTGCGGCTTTGCGCCGAGCGCAATCAGCCGCGCATGTTCGGCGTCGATATCGGGCGTTCCCCAGTAGGTCGCAACACCGTCACCGTCCGGCAACAAGCCCAATTCATAACCGCCGACCTCGAAGCCGACGTAGAACGGCTGGTTGAAATAAGGCGGCTTGCCGGCAACTTCTGTGTACCACTCGATGGCCTTGGCGAGATCGTTGACATGGTAGATAACGGTGCGCAAACCTTGGAACATTTATTTCTCCTGATTATTTATTGACTATCGCCATCACAATATTTTCAGCAGTGAAATTATCGATCAAATATCGTCAGCGTGTAGTTGGCAAGTGTCAATCCGACCTGCGCGTCGCCGTTGACTTCATTGTTGAAACTGAAATTATCGATTGCGTAATCGGCAATATCGGGCGACAACACGGGATCCAATGCGCGCGCCTTGGCAATGACGAACGCAAAATCCTGCCTGCGAAGCCGAAAGCGGAAAGCGGTAGGCTGCGCCGGGCATGCGTTCGGATTGTTGAGCGTGTTACATGAAAACGACGTGCCGGCAAGGCGCACGCCAAATCCTGGATTGTCGCGAAAGACGGTTGAGACAATCGCATTGCCGACGCCGAAATCTTTCGCATAAAAATCCGTCTCCGGTGTAGTGGGCAATGGCAACACCGCCGCCGCCGCAATGGTGATGTAAAAATTGCGCCGGCTTTGGTGTCGATGAGTTCAATCACCGGATGACTCTGCGCGTAACCCAGTGCGTTAGCGCGTTGCATCGTCTTGACGGAAAGCTCGAATGACAACTCGATATCGCGAACCACAGTGTCCCGCCACGGCATGATGCGCCGGTCGGTCTCACCTTGAGCCGGCGGCGTGGTCGTGAACTGGTAGAGCGGATTGACACTGGTGGCGGGTATGGCAGTGGACAGGTCAATTGCATTGACATGAATGCCGATTTCGGCCGAGCCCGTTTTGGTCTGCGCGAACGAGTGATTATCGATTTCGTAGAGCGTGCCGGTCGCCTGCGCGGTAAGTACGTCACAGCTCGATCCGGTGCGGCGCGTGAACGGGATCACCGCCGGGTCGGTCGGCGCCTGCTGATTCTGGGCAATGATGCGCGGCATTTCCGCCTGCTGGTTAATGCCCACGCAGCCACCGAGACCGGTAATTTCGTCTTCGCACAGTGCACTCCGAACCACGCGCGCGGGGATGAGCGTGAAGGTCACAACTTGCAACACTGGCGGCGGTGCAGTGGAATTGGTCGGCGTCGAGTTACCACCACCGCAGCCCGCCAAAATCATCATGCTGGCAACGATGAGCGTCAAAACAAATCTGAGTTTGGAAACGAAAGTATGCATAGTGTTTTTTGTGTCAATTCAAGTCATCGAACATAGAGCCTCGTGGAAGGCGATCATCAGTCGATGTAATTGATTCGACCTTTTGCAGATCGCGATGTACTCTGCGCACAGGCAAGCATGGATGGGTTTGCTTTGTCGTGGCTGACGGGCGCCAGGCAGTGCCTATAAATACGACTTCAACGCGGATTTCAATTCCTACGACTTGTTCTTCCAATCCGGATGGGCAACCCGCAACTCCTGCGATTGCTCGATCAACGCCTGATAAAACGCCATCCTCGGCGGATGGATTTTTTTCTGCTCGACGGCTTTGATGACTGCGCAGCCCGGCTCGGTCAAATGTAGGCAATTGTTGAATTTGCAGGTGCCGATGTATGGGCGAAATTCCGGCATCGCAAAGGCGATATCGTCGTCGTTCAGGTGAAACAATCCGAACGATTGCAGGCCCGGTGAATCCATGATGCTGGATTCTTCATCGAGGTGATAAAGCCGGGTGTAGGTGGTGGTGTGCTTGCCGGAATCGAGTGCTTCGGAAATCTCGCCTTCCTTGGCCACGTCTCGCATCACCAGATTATTCACCGTGCGCGATTTACCCATGCCCGATTGGCCGACCAGCAATGTGGTCTTGCCTTGCAGATACGCGCGCAATGGTTCGATGTCGAATTTTGCCGACATCGGCAGCACGTCGTAGCCGATTTCTTCGAGATGCGCGAGGCTTTTGCGGGCGGCTTCAAATTCGGGCAAATCTTTCTTGTTCAGCATGATGAGCGGCGCGATATGTGCGGCATCGCACGCGACCAGACACATATAGAGAAATGTTTCGCTGAACGTGGGGCGGGGGGCGACGATGACGATGGCTTGATCAATATTGGCGGCCAGCGTTTTTTGCCGCCACGCGTCAGTGCGAAACAGCACATTGCGGCGTTCGTGGATCGCATCGATGCGCGCATGGCCGGGGCTGGTGATGCTGACGTCCACCTCATCACCGCAGGCGACATCCTGCTTCTTGCCCTTGCGTACGCAAACGAGTTGCGTGCGATCGTCCAATTCAGCCAGATATTCGCGACCGAAATCGCCGGTGACGAGTGCCTTCATCAGAGGCTGAACAGCGCGTCGAGCTTGGCCGCGCAAATGAAATCGTTAAGCGTAATACCGCCGGCATCGTGAGTGGAATACGCGACGACGCACTTGTTGTAATGCACCGACATGTCGGGATGATGATCTTCGCGGTGCGAGACCCATGCGGACGCATTCACGAACGCGATGGTCTCGTGATAATTCTTGAACACGAACGTCTTCTTGATTTCACGACCGACATGCGACCAATCGGGCAGCATCGCGAGATGCTCGGCAAGGGCCGCGTCGGAGAGAGCTTTTGCCTGCCCGCCGGGAACACAATTCATCTGGGATAACGTCATGTTGCCACTTTCATTTCGCGTCCATGGTTAGACTGCGGCCGCTTTCAAATGCGCGATGCGAATCGACGCCGGGGGATGGGAATCGTAGACGGCCGAATGCAGCGGATCGGGCGTCAAGGTCGATGCGTTGTCGCGATAAAGTTTTACCAGTGCCGTCACCAAATCCTCGGCACGCGTTTGTGCGACAGCATACGCGTCGG
>JANOKK010000276.1:0-1978 GCA_031419255.1 Betaproteobacteria bacterium | reverse complement strand
GGCGGCTAACGCCAGGCCGTCGCGCTTTTTGCGGATGATTTCCTGCGGCAGAAACATCTGCGCTGTCCTCAATACTTTACGGAGAGAAAAATGCCCGCGATCGTCGCACTCATCAGATTCGACAGCGTTGCCGCCGCCACGACGCGCAAGCCGTATTTGGCGACGATGCCGCGCAGTTGCGGCGCGACGCTACCGAATGCGCCGGCCAGAATCGCGATCGACGAAATATTGGCGAAGCCGCACAACGCGAAAGAAAGTATGGCGAGCGTGCGCGGATCGATCACCGTGAGGCCTGCGGCCAAGACTTTATCGACCGGCTGCAGGTAAGGTGCCAGGCCCACATAGGCGACGAATTCATTGAGGATCAGTTTTTGTCCGATGAGGTTGCCGGCAAATGCCGCGTGCTCCCACGTGACGCCGAGCATGTAGGCGAGCGGCGCAAATACTTTGCCGAGCATCGTTTCCAGATTCACGCCCGCATAACCCATCCATCCGGCGACACCGCCGACGACACCGTTGAACAACGCGATCAATCCGATAAACGCGATCAGCATCGCGCCGACGCTGACCGCAATCGTCAAGCCCAGTGTGGCACCGCTGGCGGCGGCTTCGATGAGATTGGCGGGTTTCTTTTCTTCGAATTGGAGGTTATCGAAATTGATGACACTTTCCTCAGTGGATGGACAAAGCAATTTACCGAACAGCAATCCGCCGGGTATGGCCATGAAACTCGCCGCGATCAAATATTCCATCTTCACGCCCAGGCCCGCGTAGCCTGCGAGCGCGGCACCGGCCACACTCGCCATGCCGCTGGTCATGATGCAAAACAGTTCCTGTCGCTTGAGTTGGCTCACGAACGGTTTCGCTGCTGCGCCCATCTCGTTTTGGCCGAGAAAAATCGTCGTCACCGCGCAAAACGATTCGATTTTCGATACACCCAAAAGCTTCTGAAAAATCATGCCGAGAATGGTGATGATCCAACGCATGATGCCAAGGTAATACAGCACCGCGATCAATGCGGTGACAAAAATGATCGACGGCAACACGCGCAACGCGAAAATAAATCCGCCACCGCCGAAAACCTCGAACATTTTGTTCGACACCAATCCGCCGAAGAGAAATTCGGTGCCTTTGAAGCCGAATTCAAGTACGTGCGTAACGCCATTGGCGATGCCGCCGAGAATGTCTTTGCCGATCGGCACAAACAATACAAACGCACCACTCGCCATCTGCACGGCGAGTGCCGCGAGCACAGTGCGCCAGCGGATCGCGCTTCGGTTGTATGAGAGCAGGAAGCCGATCAGCACCAAAATGCCGACGCCGACAAGACTGCGGATTGACTCCGTCATTGTTATTGCTCCTCCAGGATGATGGGGAATGTTACCGCAGCGTGCTTGCGCGCAATTCAAATGGCAAGATCAAGCACTGGCGCGGTGTTTGATGGCTTTTCGGCCAGAAAGGCTCGCCGATGCTGGTGTTTCGCATACCGAGATAAATTTGAGCGGAACTACGCGATCACGTGATTACCAGTCGATCCACCACGGGCTCCAGCACGATTTCATCGAACGATTCTTCGACCGCTTCGCGCATCGACGCGCGCGCGACGGGATCCAGTGGCTCGCCCGAAAACGCGGCGTCGCGCACCTCGGCGCTCGGCCACTGCGCGTAGGCGACCCAGATGCCATCTGATCCTTTGTGCAATCTTGAGCCGAGACCGCCGCGATGCTCGACATACAACTCAGTCACGCGCGTCCATGCCTTCACAAATTGGTCTTCCAATCCCGGTTTGAGGCGCCAGCGATAGATCACCGCGAATCCGGGCATTTCATTCATGTCGGCTTCGCGTGGGTAAACAAGTTGAAAAAGTTACGCGTGGTTGCAGCGGCGATCGCTTCGACCGAGGTGCCGCGCAATTTCGCAATATGTTCCGCCACATAGCGCACATAGCCAGGCTGGTTCATCTTGCCGCGAAATGGTG
>JANOKK010000275.1:0-3420 GCA_031419255.1 Betaproteobacteria bacterium | reverse complement strand
CATAAACAGTGAGTACATTACTTGCTTGCCAGCATTGCCGTGAACTGAGCCTCGTCCAGTACCGCGACACCCAGTTCCCGCGCACGGTCGAGTTTACTACCGGCTTCCGCTCCGGCGACCACAAAGTTGGTTTTTTTCGATACGCTTCCCGACACCTTCGCACCAAGTGCTTCGAGTTTCTCTTTGGCGTCGTCGCGCGACATCGATGCCAGCGTACCCGTCAATACCACCGTCTTGCGGGCGAATACACCGCTTACGGCTGCCGGTTTCGCCGCTGGCTCAAACTCATCCCATCGCACACCGCCCGCACGCAATTGCTCGACCACTTCGCGGTTGTGCGGCTCGTCGAAGAATTTGCGAATGCTCTCGGCCACCACCGGGCCCACGTCGCGGACCCCCAGCAGTTGCTCGATCGGCGCATACATGATTGCGTCGAGCGCGCCGAAATGTTTGGCCAGATCTTTCGCGGTCGATTCGCCGACGTTGCGAATGCCGAGTCCAAAGAGAAATTTCGGCAGAGTCGTGTGTTTGCTTTTCTCTATCGCGGCGTAGAGATTCGCCGCCGATTTTTCCGCCATCCGATCGAGGCCCGCGAGTGCGGCGAGTCCGAGGCGATACAAATCTGCGGGCGTATGCACGATGTCGGCATCGACCAATTGCTCGACCAATTTATCGCCGAGACCTTCGATATCCACCGCGCGCCGCTGCGCGTAATGCAGGAGCGCCTGCTTTCTCTGCGCTGGGCAGAACAAGCCGCCGCTGCAACGCGCGATCGCTTCACCGTCGAGTTTTATGATCAGCGACGCGCATTCCGGACAATGCGTCGGCATCACGAAGGGTTTCGCGTCGGCCGGACGCTTCGCGTAAATCACCGCCGCAACTTCCGGAATCACATCGCCCGCGCGCCGCACAATGACGGTATCGCCGATCATCAAATCCTTCCGGCGCAGTTCCTCTTCGTTGTGCAAGGTCGCGTTCGATACCGTTGTGCCGCCGACAAACACCGGCTGCAAGCGCGCCACCGGGGTAATCGCACCGGTGCGGCCGACCTGCACGTCGATGCCGAGAAGCACTGTGGTTGCTTCTTCGGCAGGAAACTTGTGGGCGATGGCAAAGCGCGGCGCGCGAGAGACGAACCCAAGTGTCTGCTGCTGCGAAAAACGATTCACTTTGAACACGACACCGTCGATATCGTATGGCAGCGCCGCGCGGTGCGCGCCAATGTCGGCGTAATACGCGGCGAGGCCCGTTGGGCCGCGCACCACGCGTCGCTCACGAGCGACCGGGAAACGCAGCGAGGCCAGCCAATCCATCAAGGCGGAGTGTGTCTCCGGCAGCTCGACGCCCTCGACGGCACCGATACCGTAGGCGAAGAATGTCAAAGGTCGCTCGGCGGTGAGTTTGGGATCGAGCTGCCGCAGCGAGCCGGCCGAAGCGTTGCGCGGATTGACGAATAGTTTTTCGCCTTTTGCGGCCTGGCGCGCGTTGAGCGATTCGAAATCTTTCTTCAACATCAGCACTTCGCCGCGCACTTCGAGCCTCTTGATGCTGCCGCATTGCGATTCAGGCAACGACAACGGAATCGCACGCACCGTCCGCAGATTGTGCGTGACATCTTCGCCGACAGCGCCGTCGCCGCGCGTGGCACCTTGCGTGAACACGCCGTTTTCATAAGTCAGGCTGATGGCGAGTCCGTCGAATTTTGGTTCGCAGGCGTAGTCGATTTCGCCAGCCACATCGAGTCCTTCTCGACAGCGGCGGTCGAAATTTTCAATGTCTTCCGTGCTGAAGGCGTTGCCGAGCGAGAGCATCGGCACACGGTGAGTGACGCTCGCAAATGCTTCGAGCGGCTCGTTGCCGACGCGTTGCGTCGGCGAATCGGCTGTCACCAGGGCGGGATATTTCGCCTCCAGCGCGACCAGATCATGGAACAGCTTGTCCCACTCCGCATCGGCAATGGCGGGCTGGTCAAGCACGTAATAATTGTAGTTGTGGCGCTCGATCTCGCGTCGCAATTCCGCTGCGCGTGCCGCGATGGCCGGCTCGATCATTGCGGGATCAGGAATACAGGCGCAGTGCCGCGCTGCCGCCCGGCGGCACATTGCGCGCGTGCATCGACGACGCGATTCCCGCGATGGAATCGACTATGGCCTTGCGGCCATTTGCGGTCAGAAGTTTTCTATTGTCGTCCACCACTTCGCCCTGCAAGGAATCGGCGAATCGGAGTGCCAGCGTCATCATGCGCTCGAAGGTTTTCTCGGGATGCGGCGTGCGCGGTACATCGAGCGCGAAGCACAGGCCGCTCAAATAGGCACCGGCCATCCGGATGCCGGGCGGCTCGTTGGCGTTCATGTTGCGCAGCATGTACAGGGTCTGGCCGAGGTCATCGCGCAACACGTATTCGCCGGTCGCCAGGGCTACCATGCCGTTCGATTCCGCAAGTCCGCGCACTTTGGTGGTGGCAAAAGTGACGCCATTTTTGCCGACGATGTTCACCACGATTTCAATATCGGTGTCGGCGCAAAACGCGTCGATGGCTTCGGCGCGGCGCACCGCAGCGGCGATATCTTCGCGTTGCGATACCGCGCCGCCGCCGGCACTACCCGAAGCCGATACGCCGATTTCCTGCGCAAACGTGGACATGAGCTCATCGAATACGCGCAACGTATCGGTATCGACGATGCCGTCGCGGCTCGCCAATTGCAGGCCTGCACGCAGTTCGCGAAAACTCAGATCGTCGTCGCTGTTTTCGGTGATCGGCCGCCAGAGACCATTGGCGAGTCCTTCCCATAAAATGCGCGGCGAGACGCGGCGTGATTTTTCAATCGTTGGCCAAAATTTATCCGGAAACATCGGCACGTCGGCGAGGATCAGCGCAACGGTATCGATCTCGGCGTTGATCGACGGTGCCCCCGGCTGTTCCACGCTGCGTGGCGTGATCGGCTCGGATACAATCGGCGCCAGTAGCCCTTCTGCGACATCGTCCATCGCGGACGAGGACGTAGATGGATAATCGCCGCCGAATTTTGGTTCAACGCGTTCGCTTTCGTTGTGTGTGTTTCCGTGCGAGTTGCCGAATAACACATCCGGATGATCGGTCGAAAATGCGCGCTCAGCGCGGCGGCGGTAGCGCGCTTCCTGCCAACGGTTGTATGCGATCACGGCAACCACCACCAACACCGCGCCACCCGCCAACGCCCACTGGAAATCACTCATCGCCGGTTTTCCGATTCATGTTTGGGGCTTTCACAATACAGTGGAAAAATTGCCTAAAGTCTAGCACTGGTGCGGCGTTTGAGGCATTTATGGCTGGAACGGTGCGCCGGTGCCAGGGTTTAGGCAATTTTTCCACTGTATTGTGAAAGCCCCAAACATGAATCGGAAAACCGGCGATGAGTGATTTCCAGTGGGCGTTGGCGG
>JANOKK010000274.1:0-1200 GCA_031419255.1 Betaproteobacteria bacterium | reverse complement strand
GCTGGGTTTCGCCTTTTGGCGTCACCTTGCCGACCAGCACGTCACCCGCTTCAACCTCAGCGCCGATGTAGACGATGCCGGACTCATCCAGGCGCCCAAGCATGCGCTCGGACAGATTGGAAATGTCGCGGGTAATTTCTTCCGGGCCCAGTTTGGTATCGCGCGCGACAATCGACAGCTCTTCGATATGAATCGAGGTGTAGCGGTCTTCAGCCACGATGCGCTCGGAGATCAAGATTGAATCTTCGAAGTTGTAACCGTTCCATGGCATGAAGGCTACGAGCACATTTTGCCCCAAAGCCAAATCACCTAGTTCGGTCGATGGACCGTCAGCGATGATTTCGCCTGCACCAATCACGTCACCGACACGCACCAGCGGACGCTGATTGATGCAGGTTGATTGGTTTGAACGCTGGAACTTCGACAAAGTATAAATGTCAACGCCGGGCTTGGTTGGATCAGTTTCCTCAGTAGCGCGGATCACGATGCGCTTGGCATCAACTTGATCGACAACGCCAGAACGACGAGCCTGAATAGCTGCACCAGAGTCACGCGCTACGACTGATTCCATGCCCGTGCCGACAAATGGTGCCTGTGAACGCACCAGCGGAACCGCCTGACGTTGCATGTTGGAACCCATAAGAGCGCGGTTGGCGTCATCGTTTTCAAGGAACGGAATCAAAGCCGCAGCAACTGAAACAATTTGCTTCGGGGAAACGTCAATGAAATCCACTTTTTCAGATGGCAAAGGCAACACGTCACCTTGGTGACGCACAATAACCAAATCATCAGCAAACTTATTGTCCTTGGTCAAAGCCACGTTGGCCTGCCCAATAAAATACTTCGCTTCTTCGATGGCCGAGAGATACTTCACTTCGTTAGTAACTTTGCCGCCCACAACCTTGCGATATGGCGTTTCAATAAAGCCATACTTGTTGACGCGGGCATAGGTTGCCAGTGAGTTGATCAAACCAATGTTCGGGCCTTCCGGCGTTTCAATTGGGCAGATGCGGCCATAATGCGTGGTGTGAACGTCACGCACTTCAAAGCCGGCGCGTTCACGGGTCAAACCACCCGGTCCAAGTGCCGAGAGACGGCGCTTGTGGGTAATTTCCGAAAGCGGATTGGTTTGATCCATAAATTGCGAAAGCTGTGATGAGCCGAAGAACTCACGCACTGCGGCAGCTGCTGGCTTCGCAT
>JANOKK010000273.1:0-1141 GCA_031419255.1 Betaproteobacteria bacterium | reverse complement strand
CACCGAAAAACTACTGGCACCGGCACCGATCGCGGAAAGCAAACCCAGCGTCATCGTGATGCCCCATGCGCTTGTCATGTAGGGCGTGAGTGCGCCGCCGAGTGCGAGCAGTATCAGCCCGCCCGCCACCACCCGTCCCGGGCCGTATTTATCGGCCAGCGCACCGGTAATTGGCTGCACCGCGCCCCACGCGAATTGGCCGACCGCCAAGGCAAGGCTGATCGAGGCGATGCCGAGCCCGGTGCTGGTATTGAGCGGAGAGACGAACAATCCCATCGAGCGGCGAAGACCGTCCGAGACCATCAGGATCGCGGCAGCGACGAGCGTGATGGTCCAGTAGGAGGGGGCGCGGGCGGGCATTCGGGAAAACACTACGGAGGGACGTCGAGTGGAGTATTGCGCACCGCACAGCGGGTGGCGCCGGGAATATGGCAAATGATACCCGTGCGCTCTCGTGATGCCGGTTTGCAGTAAGAATTATCAGGAATATTTGCCCAAACGAGGAACTTTTCAAAAACCTTGACGAATCAATGGGTTTGCCGTATCTTCCGTCTCGCAGTCGCTTGCGCAGTGTACGTACTTAGGTCGTGCTGAAGTCTCGCCCAGATCACCGGGCTCGTTTCTTTGCTCCCAAATTTCGCTACCTGATGTTTTATTGGCTGCCTTTCCTCCGGGGAGTATCCCGGTTATTTTTTCCAAAGGAAAATACATGAGCAATACAGGTACCGTTAAATGGTTTAACGACGCTAAAGGTTTTGGTTTCATCACTCCCGATGGTGGCGGCGAAGATTTGTTCGCGCACTTCTCGGCGATCGAAGGCAATGGCTTCAAGTCGCTGAAAGAAAACCAGAAGGTTTCGTTCGAAATCACCACTGGCCCCAAAGGCAAACAAGCTACCGCTATCAAGCCAATGTAATTCGGCTTACACGGTTAGTAAAAGAAAACGGCAACCTTCGGGTTGCCGTTTTTTTTCGGCTTACGGACGTGAAATTATTTCGCGTCCAGTGGCGCGCGGGTAATATTGCCATCTGCGTATTTAATTGGTGCGTCCGCGTGGCACCTTCATGGCGAAATACCGAAACGAATTGATCAAACGGCATTGTTTCGTCCAATGTTCTTGACGCATGTCATTCGCAATGGG
>JANOKK010000272.1:0-6689 GCA_031419255.1 Betaproteobacteria bacterium | reverse complement strand
ACAATCCGCGAGCAGCACTGCCGGATCGCCATGTTCGACAAACTGATCCGGCAATCCCAATTGCAATATCGGCACGTTCAAATCCTGCGCCGCGAGCGATTCGGCAACTGCACTGCCGGCGCCACCCATCACCACGTTTTCTTCAACGGTCACCAAAAAATCATGAGTAGTGGCGAGTTTGAAAATGAGTTCGTGGTCGATTGGCTTCACAAAACGCATATTCGCCACCGACGCATTTAATTCTTCACCGCATTCAGTCGCGGGCTTGATCATTGATCCGAACGCGAGGATCGCGACGCGTTTGGCCTCGTAGCCTTTTATCTCGCGCACCATCACGCCCTTGCCGAGCGGCAGAGCGGTCATTTCTTTCTGCTGCGCCACACCCGGACCAGTACCGCGCGGATAGCGGACAGCACTTGGGCCGGAGAGCATGAAACCGGTATAAAGCATCTGTCGGCATTCGTCTTCGTTCGATGGCGTCATCACCGTGAGATTGGGAATGCAGCGCAAAAACGATAAATCGAATGCGCCGTGGTGCGTCGGTCCATCCGCACCGACCAGGCCGCCGCGATCAAGCGCGAACACCACCGGCAAATTCTGAATCGCGACATCGTGGATCAATTGATCGTAGCCGCGTTGCAGGAAGGTCGAGTAAATCGCCAGCACCGGTTTCATGCCATCGGCCGCGAGCCCGGCGGCAAATGTCACCGCGTGCTGCTCGGCGATCGCGGTATCGAAATAGCGGTCGGGAAACTCTTGTGAAAATTTGACGAGGCCCGAGCCTTCACGCATCGCCGGGGTAATACCGATCACGCGTTTATCGACACGCGCCATATCGCACAGCCATTCACCGAAGACTTGCGTGTAGTTGGGCTTCGGTTTTGCGTTGGGTACTGCGGCGGGTTTGACGATGCCGATTCTGGGATCAAACGTCGACGGGCCGTGATAATTGATCGGATCTTCTTCGGCGAGCTTGTAGCCTTGGCCTTTGCGCGTGACCACATGCAAAAACTGCGGTCCATCAAGCTGCTTGATGTTATTAAGCGTATCGACCAGCACATCGACATTGTGGCCATCGATCGGGCCGACATAATTGAAACCGAATTCTTCAAACATGGTCGAGGGCGTGATCATGCCTTTGGCGTGCTCCTCGACGCGCTTGGCGATTTCCTTGAAGGTCGGCGTGTGCTGCAATACTTTTTCGGCGGTCTTTTTGGTGTTGGCGTAAAACCGCCCGGACAAAAGCTTCGCCAGATAATTATTCAGCGCGCCGATCGATTCCGAAATCGACATGTCGTTGTCGTTCAACACGACGATCACGTTTTCATTGCCGACGTTATTCATCGCCTCGAACGCCATGCCGGCCGTGATGGCACCATCGCCAATGATGGCAATGGATTTTCGCTTGATGCCCGCGACCCGCGCCGCCACCGCCATGCCTAGTGCGGCGGAAATCGAGGTGGATGAGTGCGCCGTGCCGAAGGTGTCGTAAACACTTTCTTCGCGGCGCGGAAAGCCGGCGATGCCACCCTTTTGGCGCAATTTCGGCATGCCCGCGCGGCGGCCCGTGAGAATCTTGTGGCCGTAAGTCTGATGACCAACATCCCACACCAGTCGGTCATGCGGCGTATTGAAAACGTAGTGCAGCGCGATCGTCAATTCAACGGTGCCGAGATTCGAGGAGAAGTGTCCGCCGGTGGTCGAGACCGACTCAACGATGAATTCACGCAATTCTGTCGCAAGCGCGGTCAGCTCGCGCTGATCCAGCCTGCGCAGGTCGGCGGGGTCATTGATCTTGTCAAGCAGCGGGAACTTAGTGGTCATTCAGGCAATCTTTCTAATGCTGTCGGCGGACAATGAATTCCGCCAATTGCCGCAGGCGATCCGCCTTGTCGTCAAACACGTTCAAGGCGGCGAGCGCGTCGGCCAACAACTCGTCCGCGAACTGTTTCGCGGGCGTCAAACCCATCAAACTCACATACGTTGGCTTGTTGGCATCCTGATCTTTGCCTGCCGTCTTGCCCAATTTCTCCGTATTAGACTCGCAATCGAGAATATCGTCCACTACCTGAAAAGCCAGGCCGATGCATTTGCCGTAGTGGTCTAGCCTGGCAATCTGATCCGGCAGCAGCGTTTCGCCGCACATTGCGCCCAATTGCACAGAGGCGCGAATCAGCGCGCCCGTCTTGAGGATGTGCATGTATTCGAGTTGCGGCAGCGTGATTTGCCGACCGACATTGGCCAAATCGATCGCCTGACCCCCCGCCATGCCACGCGAACCGCAGGCACGGGAAAACACCTCGAACATGTCCAATTGGCGCTGCGGCGAATCGTTCAATTTGTGCGCCGTCATCAGTTCAAACGCGAGCGCCTGCAACGCGTCACCCGCCAATAAGGCCGTGGCCTCATCGAATTCGATATGGCAGGTCGGCTTGCCGCGCCTGAGGATATCGTTATCCATGCACGGCAAATCGTCATGCGCGAGCGAATAGGCGTGGATCGCTTCCACGGCGGCGGAAACAATGGCAAGGCGCGCAGCCGGTGCCGCGCTGACTTGTCCTGCCGCGCACACCAGCATCGGTCGCACCCGTTTGCCGCCGCCGAGTGTGGCGTAGCGCATGGCGTCATGCAACCGCTTTGGTTCAATTGCGGCAGAAGGCAACAGACTTTCGAGCGTGCGCTCAATGTCGCCCGCGATCACGCGCGACCATTCCTGAAAATCGGACATTTTTTAGCGCTCTTAAGCGGTGAAGTCTTTAAGCTCGCCGCCATCGAGCACCTTGATTTTCTGTTCGGCGTCCTTGAGGACGGCATCGCAGAATTTCAGTAGTTCAGTACCGCGCCGATAGGCCGACAACGAATCCTCTAGCGGCAATTGGCCGTTTTCCATGGTTTCGACCAATTGGTCGAGTTCGGCCAGGGCCGCTTCAAAATTCTTTGGCGCAGAGGAGGGAGTAGGGGATTTGGCCATGGCGGGGAAAGTTCGCTGCGGGAGCTAAAAATCAATCTGAAATCATAGCGTAGATGGGGGTTTACCGTCCACGACAACGACGTGAAAAACTGCGTGTCCGTGCCCCGAAATCCACCTAAATCCTTGCCCTTTCGGGGCCGTTCGGGCAGAATCACCGTTCCTTTTCGTGGGTCTCCGCCAGGAGATTCGTTCTACGGGACGGAGTCTGTAGAGTTAAAAGCTAACAAACTCATTTGCCCGGGTGTTGTTTTTACTTTGGTTGATTCGCGGCAGTTTAAAGCTACGCGCGGAAAGATTGGAGGTAAGGACTATGTCCACATTGCTCGGTGCACGGGAGATTTCTCCAGTTGCCACTCAACACCCCATTGCCTGGTATTTCGATTGCGCCATTCATGCGCGCGAGCTCGAGGTGTTTTTCAAGCGCGGGCCCGGCTATGTCGGCCATGAATTGATGGTGCCGGCTGCCGGAGACTTTCGCGCGCTGGAAATGACCGACGGCGCGTGGGCGCTCGTGAACAACGGTTCACAGATCGACCTCGTCTCGAATATTTGCCGCCATCGTCAGGCGGTGATGCTGAAAGGCAGCGGCCATTTGCCCGCCGGCAATATTGTCTGCCCGATCCATCGCTGGACCTATGACGGCGCAGGCAAACTGCTCGGCGCGCCGCATTTCGACGCGCAGCCGTGCCTTGATTTGCCGCGAAAGCCACTGCAGAAGTGGAACGGCATGTTGTTTCAGGGGCCGCGCGATATCGCCGCCGATCTGGGCCGGCTCGGTTGCGTCAAAGACCTCGATTTTTCGGGCCACGTGTTAAATAAAATCGACGTTACCGAATACAACTTTAATTGGAAAACCTTCATCGAAGTGTATCTGGAGGATTACCACGTCGAGCCGTTTCATCCGGGCCTTGGCAAATTTGTCGATTGCGGGAAACTCGATTGGGAATTCGGCGACTGGTACAGCGTGCAGACGGTGGGCGTCAACAAATCGCTCTCCAAACCGGGCAGTGAAATCTACAAGCGCTGGCATGACATGGTGCTGAATTACCGCAACGGCGAAACGCCGCGCCACGGTGCGATTTGGCTTACCTATTACCCGAATATCATGGTCGAGTGGTACCCGCACGTGCTGGTGATTTCCACGGTGCTGCCGCGCGGGCCTGACAAATGCAGCAATGTGGTCGAATTTTATTATCCCGAAGAGATCGCCTTGTTCGAGCCGGATTTCATCGAAGCCGAGCAGCGCGCCTACGATGAAACCGCGCGCGAAGACGAAGAAATCTGCCAGCGCATGAACGATGGCCGGCGGTTACTGTGGAACGAAGGCCGCGATGAACAAGGGCCGTATCAGAGCCCGATGGAAGATGGGATGGTGCATTTTCATGAGTTCGTTCGGCGGGAGATGGCGGGGTAGGGTGTTGTCTCGCGCGTCCAACACAGACTGAAGTGCTCGAAGTTCAATGTCATCCTGAGCAACGCGAAGGATCTCGTTCAAGTGTCGGGATCCTTCGCGTTGCTCAGGATGACGCGGCTATTTGGACAAAAAAACAGCCGGTGTTGGCGCAAACCAGTCGGTGCGCATGAAGGACGCACAAACAGAATGACCTCCTCCTGGATGCTCATCGCCGGCGCGCTATTCGCGACCATGGGCGTTTTCGCCAAAATGCTGGCGACTCAATTCAGCGGTGCGGAACTCTCGCTGTACCGATCGCTGACTGGCTTGATCGCCGTCGGAATATTCGTTGCGTGGAAGCGTGAATCGCTGGCAACGGCGTTTGCGAAAGAACACTTCTGGCGCGGTCTTACCGGCACTATTTCGCTCATCGGCTATTTTTACGCGATGACCAAATTGCCGCTTGCGACCGCGATCACCTTGAATTACACCTCGCCATTGTGGCTCACGCTGCTATCGACCTTGCTGCTGGGCGAACGCTTTCGGCCACGCCTTGTGTTCGCGATCATGCTCGGTTTTATTGGGGTCGGATTACTGCTGCGCCCGACTTTTTCCGGCGACAACGCCCACGCCGGTTTTATCGGTCTGGCGTCGGGATTTTTCGCCGCGTGCGCATACGTGAACGTGAAAAAATTGGGTAGCGCAGGCGAACCCGGCTGGCGGGTGGTGTTTTATTTTTCCTTGTTCGGCACCATCGGCGCGGCGATGACGCAAGGTGCGATCGAGCGAAATTTTAATCCTGTGAATGCGAACAATATCGGCCTGCTGCTCGGCGTCGGTGTCGCCGCCACGCTCGCGCAACTGGCGATGACGCGCGCCTACTTTCGCGGCAACACGCTGGTGGTCGGTGCGTTCGCGTACTCGACGGTGGTGTTCGCGAGCACTGCCGGCATCTTTTTCTTCGACGAGATACTGCCGCCGATTGCGTGGGTCGGCATGGCAACGATTATTGCGAGTGGCTTGATGGCGAAATCGGGTGGAGAAAAGTCTCAGGACATGGTGCCCGCGTTGCCGGCGGAAGAGGATTGATGTAACGGGCGAAGCGTATCAATCTCTAGCACTGGTGCGGTGTTCAAGGCCAAAAGCGTTGGAGAGTCGCATCGGTATTAGGGTTTTCGACCCTGATATCACCACTTCGCGTTCCGACATAATTGCCAGTAATTACTTGAAAATGAGCGGCCCAATGTTAATCACTCCCCACGACCTGTCTCTCCATTTGAACGATCCGCAATGGGTCATCTTCGATTGCCGCCACGATTTAATGGACGTGGCAAAAGGTGAGCGACTTTACCGAGAGGGCCACATTCCCGGCGCGCATTTTGCCAATATCGACACCGATTTGTCCGGCGAAAAAACCGGCCGCAATGGTCGGCATCCTTTGCCTTCTCCGGCGGCGTTCGCGGCGTTCCTTGCGCGGCATGGTGTTTCGCCATCGTCAATGGTGGTGGCCTATGACGATGCAGGCGGTGCCTACGCGGCGCGGTTGTGGTGGATGGCGCGCTGGATCGGGTTGAAAAATGTCCGCCTGCTCGATGGTGGTTTGCCGAAATGGATCGCGGAAGGCCGCGCGTTCTCAACCGAGGTTCCGGTGCCGCAGCCGGTTGCACTTAAAGCCGCGCCGGATCCGTTGCTGTTATGGAACGCTGGCGATGTTCTGGCGCAGTTGCATGATCCCGCGCATCGCCTGATCGATGCGCGCGCGCCGGAGCGCTATCGCGGCGAGGTTGAGCCGATCGATCCGGTGGCCGGGCATATTCCGGGGGCGTTGAATCGGTTCTTCAAAGACAATCTGAATGCCGATCTCACGTTGCGTTCAAAGGAAGAAATTGCGCGGGGATTTTCCGCGCTGATTGGCGATGTTTCACCGGAGAATGTGATCCATCAATGTGGCTCCGGCGTCACGGCGTGCATGAATATATTCGCGATGGAAATGGCCGGACTGAAGGGTTCAAAACTTTACGCCGGATCATGGAGCGAATGGGTTTCCGATCCCGCTCGCCCAATCGTGAAAGGTGCCGCTGCATGAGGCGCTGGCAGCGGATTGCGGCAGCGTGGTGTTGTGCGGCCGCTGTCACGCTTGCGCAGGCGCAATTTGTCATGCCGAATGAAAACCTGAAAGTCGATGGCATCCCGCCGATTCCGCGTGAGCTCGCCGATAAGGTGAATGCGTTTGGCAATTATCCGTCCGCGTCGTTTGTCGCGTGGCGACCCGGAACTGGCGGGATGCTGGTGCGTGCGCGCAATCGTCAGGCCTTGCAATTGTTC
>JANOKK010000271.1:0-1628 GCA_031419255.1 Betaproteobacteria bacterium | reverse complement strand
AGCAACAAGCCCGCAGGAATCGACGCCACGCCTACCAACGCGTAGTACCAACCAAACAATGTTCCGCGGGCCGATGGATCCGCGAAGTCACCGATCACGGCGCGTTCGACCCCTTCGCTCACTGACATCGCGAATCCAAAGAACAGCGCCGCCAACCACAGTGAACCGAGATCGGTGACAAAACAGAATCCCAACATTGCGACGCTGTGCAGCAACCAGCCGGGCACGAGCAACGAAAATCGACCATTGCGATCCGCCCATATTCCTGCCGCATAGTTGGCGAAAATCTTCACGAAATTCAGCGCTGCCCACAACAGCAACGCATGCACCGTTGACGCACCAAGTTCGTGTGCGCGCAGCACGATAAATAGCTCGGCCGCGCGGGCAAACGTGAATAGCGCCACCGTCAACAAATAGCCGCGCGCATTTTGCGGGACATCCCGCCACCGAAGGCGAAACGTCATCGGTACGGCGACGATTTTCTTGTCCGGTTCCCTCACGCCAAATGCAAGTAGCGCCACACACAACAATCCAGGAATCGCGGAAATCAACAAGACATCGCCAAGATTTGAAGAAAAAGTTGCAAAGATGAATGCGCCTAACAGCGCTCCGCCCACTGCCCCCAGATTATCGAATGCGCGATGAATGCCAAACGCCTGTGCACGCAGCGAGACCGGCGATAGATCGACAATCAACGCATCGCGCGGCGCGTTGCGAATGCCTTTGCCGACGCGATCAAGCGCGCGAATCGTCACCACATGCCACCAACTCGTCGCAAGCGCCAACAATGGCCGCATCAGATTCGATACCAGATACCCTGTCACCGCGAGCGGTTTGCGTTTACCGCCGCGCGCATCCGAAAACCGTCCGGCCCAAATCTGCACGATGCACGCAACCGCTCCTGCCAATCCTTCCACCAGGCCCAGCACCAACGGCCCGCTCGCCAGCACCGTGGCGAGCAGGATAGGTATCAACGGTGTCACCATTTCCGTCGCCACATCATTCAACATGCTGACCATGCCGATGACGTAAATGCTGCGCGGAAGGCGTTCTGGTGGCGATGCCGGAGAATTCGACGATTCCGTCGAATGCGGATGCGGCGCGGTCTGATCCGCGTCACCGCGCCGGGAGGTGTTGGGCATGGCCGAATTTTACGCGTAAAATCCTCTCGTTCCGGTGCACACATTTAGCACGCAGCCCTCGTAGCTCAGTGGATAGAGCATCCCCCTCCTAAGGGGAGGGTCACACGTTCGATTCGTGTCGAGGGCGCCAGAAATTCGATAGCGCCAGATGGCAAGACGCTATATTTGGCGCGCGTCTCCGGGCAAAAAGCGTCTGAAAGCCGCGCCAGTGCTAGAGATTTTTACAGAATTTGCGTCGCATGCGACATCGTTACTTCCGGCGCAACCATTGCAAACGCCACTCGAGAGTGGCGTTTTGTTTAAAACTGGCGCGCCCGGCAGGATTCGGTCACCTCCGCCGACCCGGGCGCAGCGGTTTTTCGCTGCGCTCAAAACATCGCCGACGCCTATCGAATCCTGACGAAAGCCAAACTGTTGGCTTCCTCCGGGCTAGAAATGAAAAATGCCACATGAAGTGGCATTTTTGAAAGTTGGCGCGCCCGGCAG
>JANOKK010000270.1:0-10207 GCA_031419255.1 Betaproteobacteria bacterium | reverse complement strand
ATTGGCGACCATTTTCGAGAATCAAGAATTTGTCGCCGTTGGCATCAATCTGTTGGTAGCCTCTTTCCGCGACCACCACACCAGAGCGCGTGCCCTGGTTGTACTGAACGAAAACATTTCTGACGATATCGTCGGTATTCGAGGTTTTGTCGACAAAGAAAACGCTGTTCGAACCACGCGACTCGATGAAACTGCCGGGCGACAAGCGCGCAACATCGTCTTTGCTTCGCAAGATGCGCTGATACTCGACGCTTTCGGTCAAAGCCCACGGCGTAAGGAAAAGACTCAGTAACGCGATCAGCAAAACAATTGGCAGACCGAACGAAATAACCGGACGAATCCACGCGGCAATCGACAATCCGGATGAAAACCAGACCGGCATTTCGCTATCTCGATAGCTGCGCGAAAGCGTCAACAGCACGGCTATAAACAGCGCCAACGCAAGCAGCACCGGAAAATAGCCCAGCAACGAAAAACCCAGCAACGCGATCACCGCTTCAGGTTCCACGCCGCCGCTGGCCGCGCGTCGCAAGAACACGATCAGTTGTTGCACCAGCATGATCGCGACCAGAATGCCGACGACGGCACCGCCGATGGCGGAAAATTCACGGGTCAGGCTGCGTTTAAAAATACTCACAATGGGCGATTGATGAACACGATATGGAGGGAATTGGCGGCGGTTTCCGTAATTTGGAACACTCTAGTAGTCCTTTTCACCAAAACCGTTACATAAAATCGCGTCTTTTTTCGCCATGCGTCGTTGCAGCCCCTTGCCGCACATTGAGTGCGGTGGCGGGTCTGCGCCTAGCCTGGCGAAAAAATCCATCGATTTCATTTTGTAACGGTTTTGATGATACGGACTACTTGTCACGGAAACCTGACGACTTCTTTGACGTACCGTAGCCAAAAAGCGATAATTTCTCTTTTGTCAGCCGCCCCGGCGACCATCGAACCCAACGGCAGATTTCAGTCGCAACGCGATTGCCGAATTGGCACATCACTCAAGGAGAAGGCTCTTGGAATTTAGCATAAAAGGCGGTGACCTCTCGAAACTCAAAACCGACTGCGCCATCGTCGGCATTTTCGCCAACGCGGGATCCGGCGATTCCAAAAAACTGTCCAAAGCGGCGCAGACGCTGGATAAAGCCGCAAAAGGTGCCATTTCCACAGCCGTCGGCAATGGTGATATTTCCGGTAAAGTCGGTAGCACCTTGTTGCTGCAATCGATTCCCGGGCTCGCCGCGCAGCGCGTGTTGCTGGTCGGCTGCGGTGCGGAAAAAGACTATTCGGACAAAGTCTTCGCCAGCGCCGCAACGGCGGCATTCAAGGCGCTGAAAACTACTGCCGCGACCGATGTGGTCATTTCGCTCGACGCAGGACTGAAAGGGTCGGATTTACTATGGAAAGCCGAGCAGGCTGCCATCCACGCCATTGCCGGTGCATATCGATTCAATCAATTGAAAAGCAAAGTCGATAACAAAAACGTCGGCAAGCAATTGACCATTCACGTCGATGGCAATGTCAGCGAAAAAGCCCTTAAGGCCGCACTGAAACGCGGCGAAGCGATCGGTGAAGGCATGAACCTCACCAAGGATCTTGGCAATCTGCCGCCGAATATCGCCACACCCACCTATCTCGCGACGACCGCGAAAGCGCTCGCCAAGGCCTACAAATTCAAATGCACCATCCTCGAGAAAAAGGACATGCAGAAACTCGGCATGAACACCCTTCTCGCCGTTTCGAAAGCGTCATATGAGCCGCCGAAATTTATCGTCCTCGAGCATCAGGGCGGCAAAAAAGGCGCGGCACCGGTGGTATTGGTCGGCAAGGGCATCACGTTCGACACGGGCGGCATTTCCATCAAGCCCGCTGCCGAGATGGACGAGATGAAGTACGACATGCAGGGTGCAAGCTCAATGCTCGGGGTGATGAAGACCGTCGGCATGATGAAACTGCCGCTCAATGTGGTGATGCTGGTACCCACTTGTGAAAACATGCCCGGCGGTAACGCGACGCGCCCCGGCGATATTGTTAAATCAATGGCTGGCCACACGGTGGAAATTCTCAATACCGATGCCGAAGGCCGTTTGATCCTGTGCGATGCCCTCACCTACGCGGAGCGTTTCAAACCCGCCGCCGTCGTCGATGCGGCGACCCTGACGGGCGCAATGGTGATCGCACTCGGGCACATTACGACCGGCATTTTCGCCAACGACGACAAGCTCGCGCATGAATTGGTCGGCGCGGGTGTTTCCGCCAATGATGCCGCATGGCATTTGCCAATGGGGCCGGAATATGACGAAGGGCTGAAAAGCAATTTTGCCGATATTCCGAACATTGGTGCCGGTCGCGCTGGCGGCAGCATTACGGCCGCATGTTTCCTCGGTCGATTCACTAAATCGTATAAATGGGCACACATGGATATCGCCGGCACCGCGTGGAATTCCGGCGCTGAAAAAGGTGCCACCGGGCGTCCGGTGCCATTGCTCGCAAATTTCTTGTTCAAGCGCGCCGGCATTTAAACAATCCGCATCGTGCAATCCGCGCCCCTGTCTCGGGGCGTGGGTTCAATGCCAGGTTTCTCAGTGACCGAAATAAAATTCTTTTTCAACGTCGACAACAAAATGCGCTATGCCTGCCGGCTTGCAAAGAAAGCCTACGAGGGCGGTCGAAAGCTGGTGGTCTTTGCGCCAACACCGGCCATGGCCGATGAATTTGATCGCGCGCTCTGGACATTTTCGCCCTATTCCTTTGTGCCGCATGTCAAAGCCGGCCATTCACTGGCAAATGAAACGCCGATCATCATCGCCCACGACGACACCGATTTGTCGCACCATGAGGCGTTGCTGAATCTGGGCGATGAGCCGCCCGCATTTTTCAGCCGCTTCGCGGCGTTGCGCGAAATGGTGCTCGCCGACGACGAAGACCGCGTGCGGGCACGCGAGCGGGCGCGATCTTACAAATCGCGCGGTTTCGAGGTGACGCACATCGACGCTGCGGCTAAAAGTTGAACGACATGGACAACGAGCGCGAATTGGCCGACAAAGTCGACGCACTTGTGGCTAAGCACAGTACCATGCCGCGGCCTGCCGACGCGGTCGACGACCGCAACGTACCGCTGCTGACGGAAGTGATGAATGCGCCCCCGTGGGAGCCCGAACCTGTCGATACATCGATCGTGTTAAAGCAACTTTCGGAACTCGAAGTCGATACCCTTTCGCACGAAATTTTTACCCGTGTTTATGGCAAGCTTGATCGCGAATTGGCGGGCAAGCTGGAAGACCGTATCGCCGCGCAATTGTCAACGCAGATCAACGCTGCGATCACCCACGTCATCAGTGACATGCGCCAGGAAATCGCCAACGAAATCGGCGACGCCGTCAATGCGGCATTGGCTGACAAGCTGCGCAAATAGATTTCATGTGGTGGCGCGCTTGGTGCGCGCCGCTGTCTTCCTTTTTTACTTCACTCACTGCAAAGACACCAACGTTTCATGAATCAAGTCCCTTTGAACGCCACACCGAATCCGCTGGATAACGCACTCGCAAAGTCGTTCGACCCGGCTGCCATCGAATCCCATTGGTATCCCAAGTGGGAGGCGGCGGGCTATTTCAAGCATGATCCGGATTCATCGAAACCTGGGTATTGCATCCAATTGCCGCCGCCCAATGTGACCGGCACCTTGCACATGGGCCACGCATTTCAGCAAACGCTGATGGATACGCTGATCCGCTATCACCGCATGAAAGGCGACAACACCAATTGGGTGGTCGGCACCGATCATGCTGGTATCGCGACGCAAATCGTAGTGGAGCGGCAATTGCAGACAGAGGACAAAACGCGCCACGATCTGGGTCGGACAAAATTCATCGAGCGGGTATGGGACTGGAAGCGCGAATCAGGGGCCACGATCACCCGCCAAATGCGCCGTCTGGGGGATTCCGCCAACTGGAATTACGCCGATACCGAAGGCGATCAAGCCGGCTATTTCACGATGGATGAAACCATGTCGTGCGCGGTGACGGACGTGTTCGTGCGGCTGCATGAGCAAGGGCTGATTTATCGCGGCAAGCGGCTGGTGAATTGGGATCCGGTGCTGGGCACGGCGGTGTCCGATCTGGAAGTCGTCAGTGAAGAAGAAGATGGCAAGATTTGGGAGATTCGTTACCCGTTTGAGAATGGCGATGGCGGATTGGTCGTTGCCACCACGCGGCCTGAGACGATGCTGGGCGACGTCGCGGTGGCCGTGCATCCGGACGATGAACGCTACCGCGATCTCGTTGGCAAGCGCGTTCAGTTGCCCTTGACGGGCCGCACGATTCCCATCATTGCCGACGCGTATGTCGACAAGGCATTCGGCACCGGTTGCGTGAAAATCACGCCGGCACATGACCTGAACGACTATGCGATTGGCCAGCGACACAGTCTGCCGATGATCGGCATTCTCACGCTTGATGCAAAAATCAACGACGCCGCGCCGGCAGCGTATCGCGGCATGGATCGATTCGTCGCTCGTAAACAAGTATTGAAAGATTTGGAGGCGTTGGGCCTCCTGGTCTCGGAAAAAAAACACAAGCTCAACGTGCCGCGCTCGGATCGCACCGGCGTGATTGTCGAGCCGATGCTTACCGATCAATGGTTTGTAAAGATGGATGGCCTCGCCGCACGCGGGCTCGACGCCGTCGAGTCGGGCGCGGTGAAGTTTTTTCCCGATCATTGGTCGGCGACGTACAACCATTGGCTGAAGAACATTCAGGATTGGTGCATCTCGCGCCAGCTTTGGTGGGGGCACCAGATTCCGGCGTGGTATGACGGAGAGGGAAACATTTTCGTCGCGCGCAATGAAGCTGAAGCCAAGGCGAAATCCGGCGGCAAAGCGCTCACCCGCGATGCCGACGTGCTCGATACCTGGTTCTCGTCCGCGCTGGTGCCCTTCTCGACACTCGGTTGGCCGCAAGATACGCCGGATCTCAAAAAATTCCTGCCCTCCTCCGTGCTCGTTACTGGCAACGACATCATCTTTTTTTGGGTCGCGCGGATGATCATGATGACATTGCACTTCACGGACAAAGTGCCCTTCAAGCACGTCTACATCAATGCCATGGTGCGCGATGCCGAAGGGCAGAAGATGTCGAAATCCAAAGGCAATACGCTCGATCCGCTCGACCTGATCGACGGGATTGGGTTCGATGCATTGCTGGAAAAATCCACCAAAGGATTGATGCTGGCTGCGCATCAGGAAAAAGCGGCGAAGTACGTGCGCAAGAATTTTCCAAACGGCATTCCCGCGTTCGGCACCGACGCGCTGCGATTCACGTTCACCTCACTAGCACCGCTATCGATGACGCTCAATTTCGATTTGAGCCGCTGTGATGGCTATCGAAATTTTTGCAACAAACTTTGGAACGCGACGCGCTACGTATTGATGAATGTCGAGGGCTGCAATGCGTTTGAGCGCGGCATCGAGGAATGTGTGGGCGATTGTGGCCCAAACCCTCTCTCCCTGACCTCTCTCCCGCAAGCGGGAGAAAGGAGAGAACAGATTGCCGCCGCGAAAGACAGCGGCAATGATGTAGAGGTGGGTTACAACGACTTTTCATTGGCAGATCGCTGGATCGTGAGCACACTGCAACGCGCCGAAGCCGACGTCGCCACCGCGTTTGAAGAATATCGTTTCGACAACGCCTCAAGCGCCATCTACAAATTTGTCTGGGACGAATATTGCGATTGGTATGTCGAGCTTGCAAAGGTTCAATTGCTAAGCGGCACACCCGCGCAGCAGCGCGCTACGCGGCGAACACTGTTGAGAGTGCTGGAAACCACGTTGCGGCTTGCGCACCCAATCATCCCTTTCATTACTGAAGAGCTTTGGCAAAAGGTTGCGCCGCTGGCCGGCAAAACGGGCGACACCATCATGCTGGCCGCATATCCAATTTCGCAGCCGGAAAAAATCGATGCGCACGCGGAAGCGTTTGTGATGCAGTTGAAAGAATCGATCGACGCCGTAAGGAATTTACGCGGCGAAATGAATGTGTCGCCGAAGGATCGCGTGCCGCTGCATTTTTGTGGCGTCGAGGCGTTGATCGGCCCGCAACTGCCGTATTTGCATGCGCTCGGGAAACTCTCCGACATTCATTTGGCCGCAGCGCTACCTGCGACCAACGCGCCAGTCGCGGTGATTTCATTCGGCAAGATGATGCTCGATATCAAGATTGATGTTGACGCCGAACGCGCGCGCATTAGCAAGGAAATTGCCCGTCTTGAAGGCGAAATTTTGAAAGCCCACGCGAAACTGGGCAACGCGAATTTTGCTGATCGCGCGCCCGCCACAGTGGTGGAGCAAGAGAGAAAGCGCCTCGCCGAATTCAACGCGAAACTTGCCGAACTGCGCTTGCAGCGAGATCGATTGGCATAATTAAATAGACAAACTCCAGCATTGGCGCGCCTTTACAAGGCTTTTCGCCCTGAACGCCGCGCCAGTGCTAATGTTTGTCACCAACAAAAAGTGTTCAAATACATAACACTGTCATCCTCGCGCCCCAAAAGGGATTTCCTGCGGTCAACGCGGAGATCCATTTTTGGTCGCATATCAAACGATCTGCAAAATGGATTCCCGCTTTCGCGGGAATGACGGGTCTTTCACTTCATCCCGTGCCCCTACCCTACGCCCTGCGCGCGCTGCGCCATCAAAATTTCCGTCGTTACTATGTCGGCCAGACCGTGTCGCAATGCGGCTCGTGGATGCAGTCGCTCGCGATCATGTGGCTCACTTATCGCCTCTCCGGCTCGACCGGCGTTACCGGAACCGTTGGCTTCCTTGCAATGATTCCGCATTTGTTTGTCACGCCGATCGCCGGCGCGCTATCGGATCGCGTGAGTCGCAGGAAGCTGTTGATGATCGTGCAAACGATTTTGTTTTTTCACGCCGCAACACTCGCCACACTGACCTGGTTTGGCCAAATGACGGTGCCACTGCTGGGCGCATTCGCCTTCGTACAAGGCGTGCTAAGCGCGATGGAAATCACCACGCGGCACTCTTTTTTCGCGCAATTGATCGATAGCCAGGATGACCTGCCCAACGCAATCGCGCTCAACTCGGCCAACATCAACGCAACACGCATGATCGGGCCGGCGCTCGGCGGATTGCTGATCGCGGTGGCCGGTGAAGCCGCCTGTTTCGGCGTGAACGCGGTTTCGTATCTCGCCGTTGTTTTTCAATTGCGGCGGATTACACCGCGCGAATCGGGTCGCGCTCGCAGTGGACAAACGTTGATCAACGACCTCACCGAAGGCTGGAAAATCGCACTGACAAGCCCGGTGATTCTGCCATTGGTGCTGATTGCCGGACTCACCAGTTTTTGCATCAATCCCTACTCGATTTTGATGCCGGCCATCGCCGTCGAGACGTTCGGCAAGGGTGCCGAATTGCATGGCCTGTTTGTCAGCGCGGTCGGCGTTGGTGCCTTGATCGGCGCGGTGATTCTTGCGAGCCGTGCCAACGTTCGCGGACTGTCGCGATGGATTCTGGTCACGGCGGGCGCGGCATCGGTTGGCGCGATGGGCTTTGCATTGCTCGCACCGCTGAAAATTCCGGCACTCTCAATGATTGCGATGGCGCTGGTCGGCTTCGGCGTGATGGGTACGTCCGCCGGCGTGAACACGATCATTCAAACCGTGGTGGACGATGACAAGCGCGGCCGTGTGGTGAGCGTCTATTCGACGTTTTTCACCGGTGCCGTGCCGCTCGGTAATTTGGCGGCGGGCTGGGTTGCGCAGCACATCGGCGCGCCGCGAACGTTTCTGGTGTTTGGAATATTGTGCGCGCTCGGCGCGATCGCTTATTGGCTGGGTCTGGCGCGCCTGCGGCCCCACCTGCGCGACGCCTACATTGAACGCGGCATCTTGCCTGCCGCCACGCTGCCGCCGGAAAAATAGTTCCTCAGCGGATCACGCGGATACCCTCCGCGCACGATGAGGGCCAATCAGCGTTTGGAAATGACAAACGTGAATTCGGTCGGCGTTTCAATCGAAGACAGCAGCGGGTTGCCGGTCTGCTTGCAAAACGCCGCGAAATCCTTCACTGACCCCGGATCGGTCGCGATGACTTTCAGCACATGGCCGGATTCCATTTCCGCGAGGGCTTTTTTGGCGCGCAGTATGGGCAAAGGGCAATTCAAGCCTTTGACGTCGAGTTCTTTGCTGATTTGAGCGGTATTCATGATGGCGGGCAATATTCGGTTGAATTGATCTGAAAATTAAAGTTCATTTTAACATTGCGACTATATGGGGCCAATGCGCAGGATCATCAAGCCCCCGAATATGGCTTTACGTGACGCATTCGCCCGGCGTAGAATTCAGTCACGGGATCGCAGGCTCCCGTTGCACGTCACACTGCAAGACGGTGTCCCGTCCAAGCGCTGCGTTTAATCTCTGATTCCATGGACACCATTGCACTCGGCATTTCTGTCGCACAACTCTCTTCCCTACTTGGCTCCAAACATGCGCCACTCGTCATCGATGTGCGCCGCGCGGTCGCGTTCGAGGCCGATTCCGTTGTCATTGCATCGGCAATGTGGCGCGATCCGTTCGCGCTCGATGATTGGACAAAGTTCATGCCGCGTCATCGCGATATCGTCGTGTATTGCGTACACGGTCATGAAATCAGCAAGAACACCTGCTCGGCGTTGCAAGGCGCAGGTGCGACGGCACGATATCTTGAAGGTGGAATCGAGGCGTGGCACGAAGCGAAGGGCGCGACCGTGCGCAAAGGCGTGGTAACCGGCGTTCCGTCACGGCAAAATGCGCCGTCGAAATGGATCACCCGTGAACGCCCGAAAATTGATCGCGTCGCCTGCCCATGGCTGATTCGCCGATTCATCGATCCGCTCGCCGAATTCATCTACGTCCCCGCCGGAGACGTGTCGAGGCGTGCAGCAGAGCTTGGCGCGATCGCCTATGACGTGCCGGGCGTCACATTCACGCATCGCGGCGATCAATGCAGTTTTGATGCGCTCATCGAAGATTTTCAGATCGTTGACCCGGCACTGAATGTTCTCGCGACGATCGTCCGTGGTGCCGATACCGGCGTGCCAGATCTCACGCCGCAATCGGCGGGCCTGCTGGCGATTTCGTTGGGACTCTCCGCGTTACATGCTGTCGATCACAAAATGCTCGCTGAAGGGATGAATGTCTATGACGCGTTCTATGCCTGGGCAAAGTCCGCGCGCAGCGAAATCCACAACGCTGCATTGTTCAAACCCAAATGAAGCGCCCCATTTCATTCGGCGAGGCATTTCGTTTCTGGCTGAAAATGGGATTCATCAGCTTTGGTGGCCCCGCCGGGCAGATCGCGATCATGCATCGAGAATTGGTTGAGCAGAAACGCTGGATTTCCGAAAAGCGTTTTTTGCATGCGCTCAATTACTGCATGGTATTGCCCGGCCCGGAAGCGCAGCAATTGGCGACCTACATCGGCTGGCTGATGCATGGCACTTGGGGCGGGATCGTTGCGGGCGGGCTGTTCGTGTTGCCGTCGTTGTTCATTTTGATTGGCTTGTCGTGGATATACATGGCATACGGCAGCCTGCCGGTGGTGGTCGGCTTGCTGTACGGCATCAAGCCTGCGGTGACGGCAATCGTGCTGTTCGCCGCGTGGCGCATCGGCAGCCGCACGATGAAAAGTGCGCCTTTGATCGTCATCGCCGTTGTGGCGTTTGCGGCGATATTTTTTTTCAATGTGCCGTTTCCGGCAATCGTATTGGCCGCCGCAATTGCCGGTGCGGCGGGAGGCAAATGGTTACCACGCCAGTTCGCCATCGGCGGGCATGGCAGCGCGAATGTCAACGAGACCGACGCGATGATCGACGATCACACACCGACGCCTCCGCATGCGGTATTCAAGTGGTCGCGCTTTGCATCGCGCCTCGCGATTGGCCTGGCGATGTGGTTTGCGGCGATGTTCTTGCTCGCTGCACACAGCGGCATCGATGGCACGCTCGCGCAGATGGGTTGGTTCTTCACTAAGGCCGCATTGTTGACCTTTGGCGGCGCTTACGCGGTGCTGCCGTACGTGTACCAAGGTGCAGTCGAAAGCTTTCAATGGCTGACGCCGACGCAGATGATCGATGGTTTGGCGCTCGGCGAAACCACGCCGGGGCCGTTGATCATGGTAGTCGCGTTTGTCGGTTACGTCGGTGGCTGGACGAAG
>JANOKK010000269.1:0-1094 GCA_031419255.1 Betaproteobacteria bacterium | reverse complement strand
CGCGTTGGAGGGTGTTACAGCATACGGCTGGCAAAAATGTTTTGCAATACAATGACTTGTGGTTAGCAAGGTGCTGGGCCACTACCGGTAGGTTTTTGACCTTCGGATCGGTGTTTTATTGCGACATTTCCCGAAACTTGGTGACCGCGGACGGGGGAGAGGTCAAAAAAAGGGCGGAACGATTAAGCCGTTCCGCCCTTTTTTGTTGCATTTGTGACGCAGTTACTGCGTGTGAAAGCGTGACAGGGAACGTCGCGCAATAACGCCTGAGCCGCTCTACAGCGAGTAATACATATCGAATTCGATCGGATGCGTCGTCATGCGAAAGCGCGTGACTTCCTGCATTTTGAGTTCGATGTAGGCATCGATCATTTCGTTGGAGAATACGCCGCCGCGCGTGAGGAATTCGCGATCCTTGTCCAGGTAATCGAGCGCCTGGTCAAGCGAGGAACACACGGTTGGAATCTTGGCATCTTCTTCCGGCGGCAAATCATAAAGATTCTTGTCGGAAGGATCGCCCGGGTGAATCTTGTTTTGCACGCCATCAAGGCCCGCCATCATCATCGCGGCGAAGGCCAAATACGGGTTCGCCGTCGGATCCGGGAAGCGCACTTCGATGCGTCGCGCGTTGTCGGATTGCACATACGGAATGCGGATCGATGCGGAGCGGTTGCGCGCGGAATACGCGAGCTTCACCGGGGCTTCGAAACCGGGCACGAGGCGCTTGTACGAATTGGTGCCCGGATTGGTGATCGCATTCAACGCGCGCGCGTGTTTGATGATGCCGCCGATGTAGTACAGCGCGAATTCCGACATGCCCGCATAGCCGTTGCCGGCGAACAAATTCTTGCCGTTTTTCCAGATCGATTGATGTACATGCATGCCCGATCCGTTGTCGCCGACGATCGGCTTGGGCATGAAGGTGGCCGTCTTGCCGTAGGCATGCGCCACATTGAGCACGACGTATTTCTGCAATTGCAGCCAATCTGCGCGCTGTACCAACGTGCTGAATCGCGTGCCCAGCTCCATCTGACCCGCCGTCGCGACCTCGTGGTGATGCACTTCGACCGGGATGCCGAGCTGCTCGAGGAGCA
>JANOKK010000268.1:0-2727 GCA_031419255.1 Betaproteobacteria bacterium | reverse complement strand
GGTTACTTGTAAAGGATGGACAACAAGCCCCCCCCATGAACGAAGACGAACTCGATTTGCTGTTTCACGCCATGGCCAGCCAGCCGCGCCGCGCGATTCTGGAAGTGATCCGCGCCAATCCCGGCTGCAACGTCAATTTCGTGACGGAGCACTTCTCGTTTTCGCGCATCGGCGTGATGAAGCACCTCGCGGTGCTGGAGTCAGCCAACTTGTTGATCTCACAAAAAAATGGCCGCGACCGCGAACTGTTTTTCAATGCGGTTCCGTTGCAGCAGGTGCATGAACACTGGACCGATCAATACAGCGCGCATTTCGCGCACCGCCTCACCACCCTCAAACGCTCAATCGAGAAAGGCAGGAAAACATCATGACCGCCACCACCAAAGCCGTATTCCGCGTCGTCATCGACGGCGGCATCGACACCGTTTGGCGCGAACTCACCAAGCAGGGCGAAGCGCAGGCCGCCGTGTTCAATGCGTGGCTGCACGCGCAAGCGCTGGCACCGGGCAAGAAAATCCAGATGCGCACCGCCTCGGGAAAATATGTGATGGTGGTTGGTACGGTCACGGATTTCTCACCGCCGCATCGCTTCGCGCACACCTTCCGATTCACGCAATACGATGATCCGGAATGTGAAGTGATCTACGAATTGAAGCAACTCCCCGCCGGTGTCGAATGCACGCTCACGGTGGATCGCATGCCGGTGGGATCGAAGACAGCGAAGGATATGCAAGGTGGCGGCGCGATGATCGTCAACACGCTGAAATCGGTAGTGGAAACCGGCAAACCACCACTGAAAACTCGCCTGATGTACTGGATGTTTGGCGTACTGGAGTTTGTGCTGCCGAAAAAATCGGCGACCGGCAATTGGCCAATGTAGGCCAACATTGAAAGGAGAGCGCGATGGGAAAAATTGAAGACGCCGAAGCGGCGATGAAACGGAATCTGGAAGACAAGACCGGCATGTCCTTTGCCACGTGGGTGGCAATGGCGCGCAAAAGAAATTTTGCCAAACATGGCGAGATTGTTGCGTATTTGAAATCCGAACACGGCCTGGGCCATGGCTACGCCAATTCAATCGCGCTCGGCGCACGTCAGGTTGGCGAAACTGCACCGGGCAGCGATGATTTGATCACGGCACAGTACGCCGGCGGTAAGGCCGCATTGAGACCGATTTACGACGCGGTCGCAGCGGCGGTTGCCAAGCTCGGACGGGACGTGGAGATTTCGCCGAAAAAAACCTGTGTGAGTTTTCGCCGCAACAAACAGTTCGCGCTGATACAGGCGTCGACCACGACACGTGTCGATCTCGGCATCAGCCTCAAAGGCGAGCCGGTCAATGCGCGGCTCGAAGCGTCGGGCAGCTTCAGCGTAATGGTTTCGCACCGCGTACGCCTTGCCTCGCCGAACGATGTCGATGCGGCGGTCAAGGGCTGGTTGAAGCAGGCCTACGAAACAGCATAGCCCCGGTCGCAAACGATGGCGGGTTATGATCCGACAAACGAACCCCGCCACCCACCATGTACTACCGCGAATTCCCACCACATCCCGCACTTGCCGATCACGAACAGGAATCGGCTGCAAAATGAACTGGCCGGTGCATATTTCGCCGCTTTTCTGCGCCAATGGAACAACCATTGGCTTGAAAATCGTCAAAATCTGCCCTCGCCCAGCTCATTTTTCGCTTCGATTCCTTAACTGCTAGGCCCGCATTCAAATAAAATTGGTAATTGAAATCAATATCTGAAACCTTGGCGATCGCAAAGAAAATGACGACATCGACACTTCTCCACTCCCTATTTAAATTCAAGGCTTGGGCAAACGAAGATCTCTTCGCTGAAGTCGAGAGACTCGACCCGGCCACCCAGCAAACCGAGCGCCACGCGGCGATCCGATTGCTCAATCACATCTATGTGGTTGATCGCATCTTCGCGGCGCATTTGTCGGGCGAGGCGCATGGATACACTGGACCCAACACGCCAGAGACACCGACATTGGCGGCGCTTCGCGAGGCGGTCGTAAAATCAGATCGCTGGTACGTGGATTACGTGCGGACTCTTCCGGCCGAGCGATTGTCGGAACACATTGCGTTCACATTTACCGACGGTGAGAAGGGGAACATGTCACGCGAGGAGATGCTCGCACACATCATCACCCACGGCGGCTACCACAGAGGTGTTGTGGGCCGCATACTTTCACAGGCATCGATTGCGCCGCCAAGAGATATTTTCACCGTGTATTTGCACCGCGCGGAGCCTGAGCGCCGGGCATAGATTTTCGTTCTCGTCGGATCCCGCGAACGCGAGACGTCAATAGCAATCAACTCCGTGCGGCTATTTCTGCTCTTCTTTCGGCAGCGGAAAATACGCGTAGGGTTGCTTGGGCGCTTCCGATTCTTGCAGTCGTTTGAGTTCGTGCTGATCCAATTTCCTGTCCCACCAGGTTGCGCGGTTGGCTTTTTGCAACTCTTTCAGTTGCGGATTGTTATCCATGAGTTCGCGAATGAACCGGGTAATGTCGGATTCGTACATGGTCATGGCAACACTCCTGATGGCGACGGAAGAACTGTGGTGATTTTATCATCGCCGCGAATCATGCCCCGCATTGCGGCACAATCATTGCTGTGATTTATGGTTTGTTGCACTTCCATTTCAAAAGTGAAATGTCTTCCTGAGCGACGCGAAGGATCTCGTCATGACAAGATCCTTCGCGTCGCTCAGGATGACA
>JANOKK010000267.1:0-1419 GCA_031419255.1 Betaproteobacteria bacterium | reverse complement strand
GCTTCACCGGTCAAACCGTGGGCTTCGAGCAATAGTGGTGCCATGCGAAATTCGGCCAGCACACATCCATCAAGGCGCGCGTCCTCAGCCGCTTCGAAGGCGACGCGTTCACAGGCCTCGATCGATGCCATGGCATCAACTGTCAAGCCAAATCCCTGCAAATACCTTTCAAGGGAACCGGAATTGGCATTGGCCTGCATCCAGATCGCGAGCCCGGCAGCATCGCTCGCAGGTACCGAAAGCCCGCGCGCGGCACACAATTCCAATAACGTTTGCGGACGCAAACCGCCATCAAGGTGTTCATGCAGCAGTACTTTTGGGAGGGTTTTCCACGGGATATTTCCGAGCGACATGTTGTTTTTGCGTCTTGTTTTCTTGGGTTAAGACCAAAGATTAGCATTGACGCGGTTGGGCGCACTATTTGAAGTAATTTCTCGATTGGCGCTTCCCTAAGCGGGATCGGTGCCGAATTACGAGCTTCAGGTGTCGCTTTCTGCGCTTGGTCGCAATTGGCTTCACGGCGACACTTTGTGGGAATATTCTGTCAATTGGACAAACCGTGACATGCCGCAAGTCACAACGCGAATTGAAAGGGAATTGGATATGGATCTGGCCGACCAACTGCAAAAGCTGCAAACGCTGAGAGAGCAAGGCGCACTGAGCGAAGACGAATTCACGCTGGCAAAACGGCGCGTACTCGACGGCATGCCGCCGATACCCGAGCCGGATCGACAGGCCGCGTCGTCAACCACGCCTTCAGGCTCGACCCTGCACCAACTGAAACGCTCGATCAATGATCGCTGGATCGGTGGCGTTTGCGGTGGCCTCGCGACCATGTCCAATATGCCTTCATGGGCGTGGCGGATTCTGTTTGTGCTCACCGCCTTGTTGCACGGGATTGGTTTGCTCTTGTATGTCGTGTTGTGGATATTTGTGCCGCTGCAGACGATGGCGCAACGCTCTGTCGCGGAGGAAGCCAAACCGATTTAGCGATTGCCCGCTTGAATCGTGGGTAATCGCCGCCATGTGATCAGCTTGTGAACACGCCGATTTGCTCCCTGTTTGGTTCTTTGGGGAAAATCGGCATGTCGTTGTTGATTTTCGATCCAACCAAACGCGAAGTAAGATGAAGAATAATACCCTGCTCGCCGCCCTCGGATGCTTGGCACTTTCTAGTTGCGTGGTGTCCGTTTCGACCAATTCGCATGAAGACGGCAGCGAATCCCGTCTACTGACCGCCGGCTTCGATGCGGCGGTCGAAGCCGCGAAGCTGGTGCCTGATGCGGCGCTGTACACCACCCAAGCCCTCGATTGGCGGGACGATGCGCGCAAGCGCAATGTGCCGGTGCGCCTGTATCTGCCCACAGTCTCGGTTGGCGGTGCAGCGGGGCCAGTGCCACTGGTGGTGTTTTCGCACGG
>JANOKK010000266.1:0-1591 GCA_031419255.1 Betaproteobacteria bacterium | reverse complement strand
GAGAGTTCAGCCGCCGCGATGATCGCGGGATCGGTAATCTCGACCCCGTGATGGACTTCGTAGCGTTCTTTCAGGCCGCGCAGGATGGCGATAGTCGCTTCCACGCTCGGCTCACCCACCAGCACTTTCTGGAATCGCCGCTCAAGCGCAGCATCCTTCTCGACGTATTTGCGATACTCATCGAGCGTGGTCGCGCCGATGCAATGCAGCTCGCCACGCGCGAGGGCCGGCTTCAGCATATTGCCCGCGTCGATCGCTCCTTCGGCTTTGCCGGCACCGACCATGGTGTGCAATTCATCGATGAAGACGATGGTTTGCCCGGCATCTTGTTCAAGCTCTTTCAGCACCGCTTTCAGGCGCTCTTCGAATTCGCCGCGATATTTGGCACCCGCCAACAGCGAGGCCATATCGAGCGATAGAACACGCTTGTTCTTGAGCGATTCCGGTACTTCGCCATTAACGATGCGTTGCGCCAAGCCTTCGACAATCGCCGTTTTGCCAACGCCCGGCTCACCGATCAACACTGGATTATTCTTGGTACGGCGTTGCAACACCTGAATCGCGCGGCGGATTTCATCATCGCGGCCGATGACGGGATCGAGCTTGCCGTTACGCGCTCGCTCGGTGAGATCCATGGTGTACTTTTTCAGCGCCTCGCGCTGGCCTTCGGATTCCTGGCTCGAGACGCCTTCGGTTCCACGCACCGCAAGGATCGCGGCTTCCAGCGCCTGTTTATTGGCACCGAGTTCCTTGAAAATCCGCCCAGTGTCGCCTTTATCACTAAGTAGTGCCAACAAAAACAATTCGCTCGCGATAAATTCGTCGCCGCGCTTGGTCGCTTCTTTGTCGGTCAAATTGAGCAGATTGGAAAGATCCCGCGAGACAGAAATTTCCCCACCCTGCCCTTCGACTTTTGGCATGTGCCCGATGATTTTTTCCAACGCGGACTTGAGGCGCGGTGTGGCGACGCCCGCGCGGCCAAGCAGGGACGCGGTGCCGCCATCTTCCTGGTTAATGAGGGCCAGCAACAGGTGCGCAGGCTCGATGTAGCCGTGATCGTTCGCGAGCGCCGCACTCTGGGCGTCGGACAGGGCTTGCTGAAATTTTGTGGTGAGTTTGTCGATTCTCATGAGTAAGGCCTAGAATAAGTTTGTGATGCGATGATCGAGTCTAAGCATTGGTTCAGCGTCTAACTTGACTATTCGCAATCTTCACTCTAAACATTTGGTTCATCGTTGTACTTTCAAGTGGCAAATGAAATGTCCGATAGCAAGCACGATCTGGAAGCGATCATCACCGACGATGTCAGCCGCGCCTTGGCGGAGGACGTTGGCGGTGGCGATTTGACGGCGCTGCTGATTCCCGCTGATGCCCGCGGTCACGCGCGCGTGGTAGCGCGCGAAGATGCCGTGATTGCCGGTATCGAGTGGTTTCAGCGTTGCTTCGACGAGCTCGATCCGGAGTGCGAGCTTTTTTGGCACGTCGAGGATGGCAAGAATATCGCAGCAGGTGTGCAGATTTGCGAGATCGCCGGCAACGCGCGGGCGATGTTGACTGCCGAGCGTGCAGCGCTGAATTTTCTGCAGACCCT